>NZ_JBUZVP010000040.1:0-42697 GCF_055409485.1 Pseudomonas sp. A125 | reverse complement strand
GCATGCCGAGCCTAAGCGAGGCACCGAGTGGTGGGGCAAAGACCTTTTGGTTACTTTTGGGGCGTTTGCCAAAAGTGACCCGCTGTAAGAGCGGAACCCATAGCGGCCATCACTCAAAAACGGATATGTACTCACTCGAAGGCCCAGTAACAAAACCGTCATTCCCCTGGGCTAGGCTCGCGGGCTCGAATGCCCCCGAGTCCCAAGTCCATGTTCAAAGGCCTGCTCTACGCCGCGTTGCTGTTCACCCTGACGGCCCACGCCGAAACCTGGCCGCAGAAGGACTGGTCCCAAGGCCAGCAACTAACAGGCCCGGCCGCCCAGGCCCTAGATGACTACGCCTTCCCACCCCGCGACGACACCACCCGCAAAGGCATCCGCACCGACGCCCTGCTGGTCATCCGCGACGGCCAAATCATCTACGAACGCTACGCCACCCCCACCACCGCCAGCACCCCGCACCTGACCTGGTCCATCAGCAAAAGCCTGATGGCCACCGTCCTGGGCGTCGCATTCGGCGAAAACCGCTTCAAACTCACCGACCCCGCCGCACGCTTTTACCCGCCGATGAAACAACACCCCAGCGTGACCATGGCCGACCTCCTGCACTGGGCCTCGGGCCTCGACTGGCAGGAGGACTACGAATACGCCCCACTGAAGTCCTCAGTGGTCGCAATGCTCTACACCCGAGGCCGTCACGACATGGCCGAATTCACCGCCGACACCGCCACCTTCAGCGCTCCCGGTCAGGTGTTCCGCTACTCCAGCGGCGACAGCAACCTGCTGTCCGTCACCCTCAAAGGCATGCTCGGCCACAAGGCCTACGTCGACTATCCGTGGACCGCCCTGTTCCAGCCACTGGGTATCAGCAACGCCACCTGGGAAAGCGACGCCAACGAAACCTTCGTCGCCTCGTCATACGCCTACCTCACCGCCCGGGATTTGGCACGTGTCGGCCTGCTGATGGCGCGGGACGGTCGTTGGGGCGAGCAACAGTTATTGCCCAAAGAATGGGTCGACTTCAACCGTCGACCTTTCGACAAGTACAAAGCAGGCCAGGACGAAGCCGTCCCCGGCGGCCAATGGTGGCTCAACCGCGAAGTGCAGGGCGCCCCCAAACCCTGGCCGGATGCTCCTGCCGATACCTTCGCCGCCCTCGGGCACTGGGGCCAGGCGCTCTACGTGATGCCTGAAAAACAGCTGGTGATCGTGCGCTACGGCGACGACCGCGACGGCAGCTATCGCCACAATGAACTGCTCAAGCGCGTCCTCGCGGCGGTGCAACCGTGATCCGCCGTCGCCCCTTCAGCAGCCTGCTGGTTTTGCTGCTACTCGCATTGCTCGGCTGGGTCTGGCACGAGCGCGTCAACCTGCAAGCCTTCCCCGACATCATCGCGGCCTACACCGCCAAGGAGTACTGCTCGTGCCGTTACGTGGAAGGCAACCCGGCTGATTATTGCGTGGGGTATGTGAAGCAATACGTGCCCACCAGCGCCTTCGCCGACAACCCGGAAAAACACTCGGTGACCGCCAGCGGCCTGGGCCGCACCCACAGCGCCCAATGGTTGGGCCAACGCGAGGGCTGCCGCCTCTTGCCCTAATGCAGTTACACCGAACCTGGGGGCTGAGGTTCCACAGGGTGGAACCACCTTTGATTGTCCTCCTGCGCACATCGCGGTTATCTGGCGGTGTGCAACGAAAAAGAACGGGAACACCCGCCTGCGAGGAGAATCACCATGAGCCCACACCAGCACATCCTGGATTGGCTGAGCGATGTCGCCAGCGACCTGCACGCCGTGCGTCAGGACATTCATGCCCACCCCGAACTGGGCTTTGAAGAAAACCGCACCGCCGCCCTCGTGGCGCAATCCCTGCGAAATTGGGGCTATGAAGTGCACACCGGCATCGGCCAGACCGGCGTGGTCGGTGTGCTGCGCAATGGCAGCAGCTCACGCAAGCTCGGTATCCGCGCCGACATGGACGCGTTGCCGATCATCGAAAACACCGGCGCCGCCTATACCAGCCAACACGCCGGCTGCATGCACGCCTGCGGCCATGACGGCCACACCACCATGCTGCTGGGCGCGGCCCGTTACCTGGCCGCGACTCGTCAGTTCGATGGCACCCTGAATCTTATTTTCCAACCCGCCGAAGAAGGCCAGGGCGGCGCCGAAGCCATGCTCGCCGAGGGCTTGCTGGAGCGTTTCCCCTGCGATGCATTGTTCGGCATGCACAACATGCCAGGCCTGCCCGCCGGCCATCTGGGCCTGCGGGTCGGACCAATGATGGCGTCCCAGGACCTGATCACCGTGACCCTCGAAGGTGTCGGCGGCCACGGTTCCATGCCGCACCTGACAGTCGACCCGCTGGTGGCCGCCGCCAGTATGGTCATGGCCTTGCAGACCGTGGTGGCGCGCAATATCAATGCCCAGGAAGCCGCAGTCGTCACCGTCGGTGCCCTGCAAGCCGGCCAGGCCGCCAACGTGATTCCCCAGCAAGCGCTGTTGCGCCTGAGCCTGCGCGCCCTGGATGCGAGCGTGCGTGAGCTGATGCTGGAGCGGGTCAAGGCGATCATCCAGACCCAGGCCGCGAGCTTCGGCTGCACCGCACAGATCGAACATCGCCCGGCCTACCCGGTGCTGGTCAACCACGCGGATGAAACCGAATTCGCCCGCCAGGTCGGCGTCGCCCTGCTCGGTGAAGACGCCGTCGATGGCAACACCACCAAGCTGATGGGCAGTGAAGACTTCGCCTGGATGCTGCAACGCTGCCCCGGCAGCTACCTGTTTATCGGCAACGGCGTCTCGCGGCCGATGGTCCACAACCCCGCCTATGACTTCAACGACGACATCCTGTTGACCGGCGCCGCCTACTGGGGCGCGCTGGCCGAGAGCTGGCTCAAGCCCGCCTGACGAGCGCTTTTTTCTGCCGCTGGACCCTTTCCCAACAGGTTGAATGGAGTGTTCCCATGCAGGCTACAAAACACGGTGTATCGCGCACCCGCCAGGTGGTCGCGGCGGTGATCGGCAATGCGCTGGAATGGTATGACTTCATCGTTTATGGCTTTCTCGCCAGCATCATCGCCCGGCAGTTTTTCCCCTCGGAGGATGAATACGCCTCGCTGCTGATGGCGTTGGCGACGTTTGGCGTCGGGTTCTTCATGCGCCCGGTGGGCGGGATTCTGCTCGGCATGTATTCAGACCGCAAAGGCCGCAAGGCTGCGATGCAGTTGATCATCCGGCTGATGACCATCTCCATCGCCTTGATCGCTTTTGCCCCCAGCTACGCCGCCATCGGCATGGGCGCGCCGATGCTGATTGTGGTGGCGCGCATGCTCCAGGGCTTTGCCACCGGCGGCGAATACGCCAGTGCCACGGCGTTTCTGGTGGAAAGCGCACCGGCCCATCGCAAGGGGTTGTACGGTTCCTGGCAGTTGGTGGGGCAGTGCCTGGCGGTGTTTGGCGGCGCAGCGATGGTGGCGTTGGTCACGCACTTTTTCGAACCGCAAACCCTGGAGCTGTGGGGCTGGCGCCTGCCGTTCATCTTCGGCTTGCTGATCGGTCCGGTGGGCTTGTGGATCCGTCGGCACATGGAAGATCCCGAGGAATTTATCGAAGCGCGCAAACAGGCAAAAGGCGCGGCGCCGAGCTTGATGGAGGTCATTCGCGATCACCGCCGCAGCATCTTGGTATCGATGGGCCTGGCGTGTGGGGCGACGGTGTCGTTCTACGTGGTGCTGGTGAATATGCCGACCTTCGCCCACAAGAACCTCGGCCTGCCACTGGACCAGGTGTTGATGGTGCAGATGTTCGCGGTGGCGCTGATGACCGTGGTGATTCCGTTGTCCGGCCTGCTGTCGGACAGGCTGGGTCGGCGGCCTGTGTTGATGGCGTTCACCCTGGCGTTTTTTGTGATGGTGTACCCGCTGTATGTGTGGGTCGCAGCCGCGCCGTCCATCGAGCGTTTGCTGGTGATGCAGGTGATGCTGTGCACCGCCATCGGTGGTTTTTTCGGCCCGGCGCCGACGGCTTTGGCCGAGCAGTTTCCCATCGAGGTACGTTCCACTGGCGTGTCGGTGGCCTACAACGTGTCGGTGATGGTGTTCGGCGGTTTTGCGCCGTTGATCGTCACCTGGCTCAGTAAGGTGCTGGGCACGCCGGTGGCCCCGGCGTTTTATGTGCTGTTCGCTTGCGTCCTGACGCTGCTGGGCACTTATTGCATGCATGAGGCGCCCCGGGCGAAACGACCGGCGCCGTTTTCCAGCGAGGTGAAACCTTGAGTATTGTTGGGCTGGACGCCATCGAACTGTCACGGGCGATCCACGCGCGGCAGGTGTCCTGCCATGAAGTGATGCAGGCGTATCTGGCGCAGGTCGAGCGCTTTAATCCGGCGGTGAATGCGCTGGTCTCGCTGCGCTCCGATGAGGACGTGCTGGCCGAAGCGGTGCAGCGCGACCGAGAGCTGGACCAGGGCCGGTCCCGTGGCTGGATGCACGGCATGCCCCAGGCGATCAAGGATCTGGCGGCCACCCAAGGCTTGCGCACTACCCTGGGTTCGCCGTTGTTTGCCGAGCACATTCCTCAATACGATGCGATCAGCGTGGCGCGGGTTCGGGCCAGCGGCGCGATCATCATTGGCAAGACCAACGTGCCGGAATTCGGCCTGGGCTCGCAGACGTACAACAGCGTGTTCGGCACCACCGGCAACGCCTACGACCCACGCCTTGTGGCGGGTGGCAGCAGCGGCGGGGCGGCTGTGGCGTTGGCACTGCGCATGCTGCCGGTGGCCGATGGCAGCGACATGATGGGCTCGCTGCGAAACCCGGCGGCGTTCAATAACGTGTTTGGCCTGCGCCCCTCCTTCGGCCGCGTGCCTTATGGGCCGACGCCGGAACTGTTCATCCAGCAACTGGGCACCGAAGGCCCGATGGGCCGCAGTGTGGCGGACGTGGCGCGGTTGCTGAGTGTGCAAGCCGGCTACGACCCTCGCGTACCGCTGTCACTGAAGGAAGATCCGGCGGTGTTGGGTGAACCGTTGCAGCGCGACTTCAAGGGCGCACGCCTCGGCTGGCTAGGGGATTACAACGGCTACCTGCCGATGGAAGACGGCGTGATGAGCCTGTGCGAATCGGCCCTCAAGGACTTCACTGCGCTGGGCTGCGAGGTCGAGCACTGCCAGCCGGATTTCTCTCTGGAGCGCCTGTGGCAGACCTGGCTGGTGCACCGTCATTGGCTGATCCAGGGCTCACTCGGCGCGGCGTATGCCGACCCGCAAAAACGCGCGCTGCTCAAGCCCGAAGCCCAATGGGAAGTGCAGGGTGGCTTGCAGTTGAGTGCGGCAGACGTCTACCAGGCTTCGGTCAGCCGCAGCGACTGGTACCGCGCCCTCGGCAAACTGTTCGAACGTTACGATTTTCTGTTGTTGCCCACCGCCCAAGTGTTCCCTTTCGATGCACAACAACCCTGGCCGCGCATCGTCGCAGGGCGTGAGATGGACACCTATCACCGCTGGATGGAGGTGGTGATCGGACCTACGCTGGCCGGTCTGCCGAGCATGAACGTGCCGGTGGGTTTCAACCCCCGGGGCTTGCCTATGGGCCTGCAAATCATCGGCCCGGCCCAGGCAGACAGGGCGGTGTTGCAACTGGCGTACGCCCACGAACAACTGACCCGCTGGGTGCAGCGACGACCGCCCACTTGCCTCGGCTCGACCGGTTGAGCCGCGACGGGCCTGTATCTTGCTGTGAGAATCAGATCATCCATCGGCATCAAGGAGATCGACACATGGGCAGCGACGCCGAGACGGGAACCGTACGCTCAGTGGGGCGAGCACTGGCGATCATCGAATTGCTCGGCGAGCATCAGGCGCTGGGGCTGGAAGAGTTGCATTACCTGACTCACCTACCCAAGGCCACGGTGTCGCGGATGCTGCTGACCTTGCAGGAGCAGGGCTGGATCTACCGCGGCCTCAGTGACCGGCGTTACCGCCTGCGGGCCCGACGCCTGTTCGGTGACACCCAGCAACGCTTCAAGCGCCAACTGGTGGAAAGCGCCGCGCCGTGGCTGCTCGACCTCAGCGAGCGCACCGGCCTGGTGGTGGACTTGTCGAGCTTCGACGGCGAACGCCTGGAAGTGATGGAAAGCGCGATTCCCACGGTGCTGCGCAAGCTCTACCCGAACAACTGCCAGATCGTCGGCCAGCACGCCAGCCTGTTTCACTCGGCCATGGGCAAGGCGTGCCTGTCGCAATTGTCGGCAGATGAAGTGCAGCGCCTGGCCGGCCGTGAACGGGTGGCGGAAGACGACCAGTACCGGGCGTGTGAACAATCCCAGCACCAGGGTTTTGGCCAGCGCACCGAAGGTTACTGGGAATATCCGGTGCGCCTGCCGTTCCTGATTCGCGCGGTAGCGTTGCCGGTGCGGGCCAACGGGCGGTTGGTGGGGAGCATGGCGCTGCATTGGCCGATGGATCAGGCGCCGGTGGAGCGGGTGTTGAGCTTGCACCTGGCCAGCCTTGAGTCGACCATTCGCGATGTGCAGCAGGCGTTGGCCTGACCACCGTTCCCCTGTAGGAGCGAGCTTGCTCGCGAAGAACTCACAGGCACCGCATTCATTCAGAATGCCCGCGTCATCGTTGGCAATCTTCGCGAGCAAGCTCGCTCCTACAGGAGGTCTTTGTTACTGTTCGTTCAGGTTTTTTGCCCCACGAGTCTTTATGTCCCTGTTCAAACCCATGGCCTTCCTGCTGCTGGCCGCTGCCGCCGTGCCTGCCCACGCCGACTGGTACCTGGACAACGAGTCCTCGCGCCTGTCGTTCGTCACCACCAAAAACACTGACTTCGCCGAAGTACAGCGCTTCCTGGTGCTGCACGGCAAGGTCGACAGCAAAGGCGCGGCGCAGTTGGAAGTTGAACTGGAGTCGATCAACAGCGGCATCCCGCTGCGCGACGAGCGCATGCGCAATGAGCTGTTCGAGATCAAGACATTTCCCGATGCCGTGATCAATGCGCAGATCAACCTGCAACCGATCAACGACCTGGCTCCCGGCGCGCAATATGAGCTGCGCCTGCCGCTGTCGGTGACGCTGCACGGCAAGACGCAAACCTATAGCGCCGAGCTGCTGGCGACCCGGCTGGATGACCGGCGCTTTCAGGTGGTCACCCTGGAACCGTTGGTGGTGCATGCCGAGGATTTCGATTTGCTGCCGGGCGTGGCCGCGTTGCGCAAGGCCGCCGGGCTGTCGCAGATCAGCCTGTCGGTGCCGGTGGGTGCGGTCCTGATTTTCACGGCGCGCTGACATGAGCGGCGCAGTGTTCCCGTGGCGCAGCGCCAACCGTTTCGAGCTGATGATCGACGGCCCAAGCTTCTTTCCGCGCATGCTGGAAGGCATCGCCCAGGCCGAGCAACAGGTTGCGCTGGAGTTGTACCTGGTGGAGGCGGGCGCGTGTGCCGAGGCGATGGTTCAGGCCCTGGTGGCCGCCGCCGAACGTGGGGTGCGCGTGCGTTGCCTGTTCGATGACTACGGTAGCCTGGCGTTTACCCTGGGCTTGCGTCGACGGTTGATCGACGCCGGGGTGGACCTGCGTTTCTACAATCGCCTGAACTGGCGCCGCTGGATGCGCAACCTCTACCGCGACCACCGCAAGGTGTTGCTGGTCGACCAGACCATCGCCGTGGTCGGTGGCACCGGCGTGACGGATGAATTCTGGACACCCGCAGAAGACACCGCCGACTGGCACGAAGTGATGGTGCAAATCCGTGGCCCGCTGGTGCTGGATTGGCAGGCGTTGTTTGATCGTCAATGGCTGGCCAACGACGATCGTCGTGCGTGGAAACCGGCCATGCATTTTGGCCTGCCACGCTTGCCCAAGCTGCCGGCGACAGGGCCGGGGTTGGGGCGTGTGGCGTATGCCGATGCCCGCCAACACCGCGATATCCTGCAGTCGCTGATCCGTGCGCTGAACAGCGGGCACCAACGTATCTGGTTGGCCACGCCGTATTTTCTGCCGACCTGGAGCGTACGGCGAGCACTGCGCCGGGCAGCGGGACGCGGGGTGGATGTACGTTTGCTGCTCACCGGGCCGCGTACCGATCACCCGTCGGTGCGGTATGCCGGGCACCGTTATTACCCGCGTTTGCTCAAGGCCGGGGTGCAGATCTTTGAATACCAGCCGTGCTTCCTGCACCTGAAAATGGTGCTGGTGGACGACTGGGTGAGCATTGGTTCGTGCAACTTCGACCACTGGAACCTGCGCTTCAACCTGGAGGCGAACCTGGAAGCGTTGGACCCGGAGCTGACGTTGGCGGTGGCGGGGAGTTTCGAGCGGGATTTTGCGAAGAGCCAGGCGGTGAGCCTGGAGGCATGGCAATCGCGGCCATTGTGGCGACGGGTGAAGCAACGGGTGTGGGGCTGGATTGATCGGTTGGTGGTCAACCTGCTGGACCGACGCGGCTAGCCAGAACGCTGAGATCAAATGTGGGAGCTGGCTTGCCTGCGATGCAGGCACCTCGGTACTTCAGATGCACCGAGGTGATGCAATCGCGGGCAAGCCCGGCTCCCCCACAAGCCCGGCTCCTACACAAGCCAGCTCCCACACTGACCGTGTTTACAGCTTTAGATCAGAGCAGTTCGAAGCTCTGCTGCTTCACATCCTGCGAATCCAAGCCAATCTGCACATTGAACTCGCCCGGTTCAGCCGCAAATTTGAGCTGGGTGTTGTAGAACTTCAAGTCATCCTCGGTGATGGTGAAGTGCACCGCGCGCTCCTCACCGGCCTTGAGCATGATCTTCTGGAAGTTCTTCAACTCCTTCACCGGGCGGATCATCGAGCCGGCCACGTCCTGGATGTACAGCTGCACCACGGTTTCGCCATCGACCTTGCCGGTGTTTTTCACCATCACAGTGGCGTCGAGCTTGCCGGTCTTGTTCAGGGTGGTGGACGACAGCGCCATGTCCGACAGGCTGAAACTGGTGTAGCTCAAGCCATAACCGAACGCAAACAAGGGCCCTGTGGTGTCATCGAAGTACTGCGAGGTGTAGTTGCCCGGCTTGCCCGGGGTGAACGGGCGGCCAATGCTCAGGTGGTTGTAGTAGGTCGGAATCTGCCCCACCGAACGCGGGAAGGTGATCGGCAGCTTGCCCGACGGGTTGTAATCGCCGAACAAAACGTCGGCGATTGCGTTACCGCCTTCGGTACCGGCGAACCAGGTTTCCAGGATCGCGTCAGCCTGTTCGTTCTCGTCGACAATCGACAGCGGGCGGCCGTTCATCAACACCAGCACCAGCGGTTTGCCGGTGGCTTTCAGGGCCTTTATCAGGTCGCGCTGGCTTTGTGGGATGTTCAGGTCGGTGCGGCTCGACGACTCGTGAGACATGCCACGGGATTCGCCCACGGCTGCCACGACTACGTCGGCGTCTTTGGCAGCCTTGACCGCTTCGTCGATCATCGCCTGGGACGAGCGCGGGTCATCCACCACTTCCGGGGCATCGAAGTTCAGGAAATTGAGGTAGTCGACCACTTTCTTGTCGTTGGTGATGTTGGCGCCACGGGCATAGATCACCTTGCCCTTTTCGCCGATCACCGCATTCATGCCGTCCAGCAGGGTTACCGATTGCGCCGGTTTACCGGCCGCGGCCCAACTGCCCATCATGTCGATCGGCGCCTTGGCCAGCGGGCCGACCAGGGCGATGGTCGCGGTCTTTTTCAGCGGCAGGGTGTTGTTCTGGTTTTTCAGCAACACTTGGCTGCGGCGCGCTACATCACGCGCGTCGGCGCGGTGCAGGCGGCTTTCGGCGTAGGTGTCGGCCGGGTCATCCTCGGCCTTGCCGATGCGCAGGTACGGGTCGGCGAACAGGCCCATGTCGTACTTGGCGCCGAGCACTTCGCGCACGGCGTTGTCGATGTCGCTCTGTTCGATCTCGCCGGACTTCAACAGGCCGGGCAGTTCCTTGCCGTAGAGCGAGTCGTTCATGCTCATGTCGATGCCGGCCTTGATCGCCAGCTTGGCGGCTTCACGCCCGTCTTTGGCCACGCCGTGCTTGATCAGCTCGAAGATCGCGCCGTGGTCGCTGACCGCCAGGCCCTTGAAGCCCCAGTCCTTGCGCAGCAGGTCGTTCATCAGCCAGGTGTTGGCAGTGGCGGGTACGCCGTTGATCGAGTTCAGCGCAACCATCACGCCGCCGGCACCGGCCTTGATCGCGGCGTGGTAGGGCGGCAGGTAGTCCTGGTACATCTTGACCGGGCTCATGTCGACCACGTTGTAGTCGCGACCGCCTTCCACCGCGCCGTACAGGGCGAAGTGCTTGACGCTGGCCATGATGCTGTCGGCCTTGGCGGGGCTGGTGCCCTGGAAGGCCTTGACCATCACTTCGGCAATGCGCGAGGTCAGGTAGGTGTCTTCGCCGAAGCCTTCGGAGGTGCGGCCCCAGCGCGGGTCGCGCGAGATGTCGACCATCGGTGCAAAGGTGATGTCGAGGCTGTCGGCGGCGGCTTCCTGGGCAGCGATGCGCCCGGAGTGGCCGATGGCGTCCATGTCCCAGCTGGACGCCAGGGCCAGGCTGATCGGGAAAATCGTGCGATGGCCGTGGATCACGTCATAGGCGAAGAACATCGGGATCTTCAACCGGCTGCGCATGGCCGCGTCCTGCATCGGACGGTTTTCCGGGCGGGTGATCGAGTTGAAGGTGCCGCCGATGCGGCCGGCGGCGATTTCCTTGCGGATCAGCTCGCGGGGCATTTCGGGGCCGATGCTGATCAGGCGCAACTGGCCGATCTTTTCATCGAGGGTCATTTGCTTGAGCAGGTCACTGACGAAGGCGTCCTTGTCCTTGAGTACTGCGGGCTTTGTTTCGGCTAATACGGAATGAGTGGCCAAACTGACAACAAGGCCCAGCAAACACAGCTTCTTCATGAAAATCCTTTCTCGCAGCCTTGGGACCGGAGAGCGTCTATTGTTGTTCGGGTGTTGTTCAGATAAATGCAGCACACTTCTGAACTCTTATTGGCGCTGGGCATCTTTTAGCTGATTGGCACGATGCAATCCAGTGGGTGGTGGCGGATTATGCCCTAAGCCCGTAGCTAACGCGTCAGTCGGTAAATTTCATAGGTTTGGCAGGAGAAACACCATGCAAGCAGCACAAGGTTACCGTTGGGGCTGGAAGGCCGTGGCATTGATATTGGTGAGCACCGTGTTGAGCGGTTGCGGCATCAACAAGATCCCGACCCTGGACGAGCAGGCCAAGGCGGCCTGGGCCCAGGTGCAGAACCAGTACCAGCGGCGCGCCGACCTGATCCCCAACCTGGTGGAAGTGGTCAAGGGCTACGCCGCCCATGAACAGGACACCCTGACCGCTGTGATCGAGGCGCGGGCCAAGGCCACCTCGATCCAGGTAGACGCCAGCACCCTGGACAACCCGGAAAAGCTCAAACAGTTCCAGCAGGCCCAGGACGGTTTGAGCGGTGCACTCAGCCGCTTGATGGTGGTGTCCGAGCGCTACCCGGATCTGAAAGCCAACCAGAACTTCCTGGCCCTGCAATCGCAACTTGAAGGCACCGAAAACCGCATCGCCGTGGCCCGTCGCGACTTTATCCAGGCGGTACAGGCCTACAACACTGAAATCCGTACCTTCCCCGGCCGCCTGTGGCACAGCGTGATGTACAGCGACTTGCCGATCCGCGCCAACTTCGAGGCCACCAGTGCCGATGCCGATAAAGCGCCGCAAGTGAAATTCTGATGGGCAAGCGCGCTTGGCTGCTGGCGGCGGTGCTGCTGGCCTTTAGCCTGACCGCCCAGGCCGCCCTGAATTTCCCGGCGTTGACCGGACGGGTTGTCGACAATGCGCAGATGATCGACCCGGCTGTGCGCGCGCAACTGACCCAGCAATTGCAGGCGCTGGAGCAGACCAGCGGCGACCAGATCGTGGTGGTCACCGTGCCTGACCTGCAAGGCGTGCCCATTGAAGACTTCGGTTATCAACTGGGCCGCGCCTGGGGCATCGGCCAGAAGGGCAAGGACAACGGCGCACTGCTGATCGTCGCCCGGGATGAGCGCAAGATCCGTATCGAAGTGGGTTATGGCCTCGAAGGCGTACTCACGGACGCGCAGTCCTGGGTGATCATCAACCAGGTGATCGCCCCGGCGTTCAAGGCGGGCAACTACAGCAAGGGCATCAGTGACGGCGTGGCGGCGATGCTGCAAGTGGTGGGCGGCGATCCGCTGGCCGTGCCGGCGCATGTGTCTGAAGCCAACTTCGCCAAGCAAAACCCCGGCATCTCCTTCGGCCTGTTTATCCTGCTGCTGGCGGTATTGTGGCTGTGCAATCGCATGGGCCTGCCCGTTGGCGCTATCCTGCTGGCGATTCTCAGCAGCAGTGGCCGTGGCGGCGGGGGAGGCGGCGGTGGCGGTGGCTTCCGGGGCGGCGGCGGTGGTTTCGGCGGCGGTGGCGCCTCGGGCGGCTGGTAATGACAATAACTAGAGAGCATCAACAACCATGGCACTACTGAGTCAACACGAGCAACGCCAGGTCGCCGAGGCGATCGCCAGGGTCGAGCAACAGACCGACGCCGAACTGGTGACTGTGCTCGCGGCCCGCGCCGACGACTACGCCTACATTCCGCTGTTGTGGGCCAGCCTGTTGGCGTTGGTGGTGCCGGGGATCGTTCACTATTTGTCTGGCTGGTTGAGCATGTACACCTTGCTGCTGGCGCAGTGGGGCACGTTTGTGGTGCTGTGCCTGGTGTTCCGTCTGCCCAAGGTCACCACACGGCTGATCCCGCGCTCGGTGCGCCACTGGCGCGCGTCCAACCTGGCGCGGCGGCAGTTTCTGGAGCAGCACCTGCACCACACGCTGGGCAGTACCGGGGTGCTGATTTTTGTCAGTGAGGCCGAGCGGTATGTGGAAATCCTGGTGGACAAGGGTATTTCCAGTCGACTGGATGACAGCAGTTGGGATGTGATCGTCAAGGAATTCACCCGTCAGGTGAAGCAGGGGCAGACGTTGGCCGGGTTTATCAGCTGCATTGATGCCTGTGGGGAGTTGCTCAAGGCGCATGTGCCGGTGACTCATGCGCGCAATGAGTTGCCGAATCGGTTGGTGGTGTTGGAGTAGTGTAAAATTCCCGGCATTCCCTGCCCGAGGCGTTTTTGTTCATGTCTGCCACCGCTAAACCTGCCAGCCCCGCGCCGGATCATCACGCGCAGTTCCTTGAACTGTTGAGCGCGAGCCTTGAGCAAAACGCCTTTATCAAGCTGGTGCTGGCCAAGTACGTCGGCACCGAGCCTGATCTTCAGAAGCTGATCATCAAGCAGTTGACCGTCAAGGATCAGCCTTGCCTGTCCTTCGTCTACCGCTACAAGACCCGCGACATCACCAAGAACTTCTCGCTGGAAGACGGCGTAGCGGCGATTGCCGAGCTGTTGCCGGCCTCGTTCAAGAACGCGCACCTGCTCTCGGTGACCGACGAAGCCCAGTTGGAATACAGCAAGAAGAACAAAAGCTCGCTGTTCAAAAGCAAGCCGCAACAACTGCGCGAGGCACCCTCTGCCGAGCACAACCGCGAGAAAAATCGCTTCCTGGACCTGACCCGGCCATTCCTCGCTGACCTTGGCGTGACCAACGCCAAGCACGAGCTGATCCCCGCGATGTCGCGCAAATGGAAGCAGATCAACAAGTTCATCGAAGTGTTCAGCCATGCGCTGACCACTTCACCGCTGAAGCTCGACCAGCCGGTGCGCGTCGCAGACTTTGGTTCGGGCAAGGGCTACCTGACGTTTGCCATCCACGACTACCTGCGCAACACCCTCAACGCCGAAGGCGAAGTGACCGGCGTAGAACTGCGTGAAGACATGGTGACCCTGTGCAACAACGCCGTCGCCCGCCTGGACCACCCGGGGCTGGTGTTCAAATGCGGGGATGTGCGCAGCGTGGCGCCCAGCGAGCTGGACGTGATGATCGCCCTGCATGCCTGCGACATCGCCAC
Source organism: Pseudomonas sp. A125 (assembly GCF_055409485.1). Taxonomy (NCBI): domain Bacteria; kingdom Pseudomonadati; phylum Pseudomonadota; class Gammaproteobacteria; order Pseudomonadales; family Pseudomonadaceae; genus Pseudomonas; species Pseudomonas sp. A125. Next base: position 28,719 of record NZ_JBUZVP010000040.1, on the reverse strand, counting down.
CGACTACGCGATTCACACCGGCATCCGTTCCGGGGCGTCGATCATCATGTGCTCGCCGTGCTGCCATAAGCAGATTCGTTTGCAGATCCAGAGCCCGGCGCTGCTCAAGCCGATGCTGCAGTACGGTTTGCACCTGGGCCAACAGGCGGAAATGGTGACCGACAGCCTGCGTGCGTTGTTCCTTGAAGCGTGCGGCTATGAGACCAAGGTGTTTGAGTTCATCTCGTTGGACCACACCAACAAGAACAAGATGATCCTCGCCGTGAAGCGCGCCGAGCCGGTGGATAACACCCAGCTCCTGGTGAAAATCCAGGAGCTGAAAGCGTTCTACACCATCACCGAGCACTGCCTGGAAACCCTGCTGCGAGCAGATGGTTACCTGGCCTGAGTACGACGCAAATCAAAATGTGGGAGCTGGCTTGCCTGCGATGCAGGCACCTCGGTGTATCAGGTAAAGCGAGGTGATGCTATCGCAGGCAAGCCAGCTCCCACATTAGATCGTGCTCGCCTTGGAGCCTGGTGCAGGCTTCACACTGGTCTTGCGCCCCAACATCACCGTCGCAATCACCCCGCAGGCAAACAGCCAGGTAATCGGCTCGATGTGCTCACCAAAAAACAGTGCCGAAAACGCGATGGTGAAAAAGATCTGCAACAGCTGAATTTGGCTCACCCGCGCGATGCCGCCCATGGCCAGCCCGGCATACCACGCAAAGAAGCCGAAGAACTGCGAAAACAGCGAGACATAGCCAAACGCCCACCAGGTGCGCGGCGAAATCGGCCCTTCGTGTTGCAGCGCCAGGTACGCCACTGGCCCGATCAACACCGGCGTCGACAGCACCAGCGCCCAGCAGATCACCTGCCAGCCGCCCATCTCCTTGGCCAACCGGCCGCCCTCTGCGTAACCCAGGCCACCCACGGCAATTGCCCCGAGCATCAACAGATCACCCGCCTGGATGCTGCCAGCGCCGGTGATCAGCGCATAACTGAGCACCAGCGCACTGCCCAGCGCCGCGCAGGCCCAGAACGCCTTCGATGGCCGCTCATGGGACAACCACGCCGCATACAGCGCCACGCACAGCGGCTGCAAACCGTTGACCAACGCACCATGAGACGCCGGCAAGGTTTGCATGGCCCAGGCTGACAACACCGGAAACCCCAGGATTACCCCGGCAATCACCAGCGTCAGCCCGCGCACCTGGCGCCAGGTAGGCCAGCGCTCACGGCGCCACAGCAACAACGCCGCCGCCGGCACCGCCGCAAACAACGCCCGGCCCAGGCCATTGAGCAGCGGGTGGATTTCCTGCACCACGATACGGGTGAAGGGCAGGGTGAGGCTGAAGATGACGACGCCCAGCAGGCCGAGGGCCATGCCGGTATTTTCGCGGGAGCTCATGGAAGGAACCAGAATCGAATGGGCCGGAAGTGGACGTTCATCTAGCCACAAAGCCCCGCAAACACGGGCTTACAGCTGGGTGCAGATTGAGCCGTACAGTTTTGAACGGGCGACTCGGTTCGTGTGGGAGCTGTCGAGCCTTGGCGAGGCTGCGATGGGGTCAACGCAGTTTACCTGTCAGGCCGAGGTGCCTGCATCGCGGGCAAGCCCGGCTCCCACACAAGCCGGGGTGCTGATGTAGTAGCGGGCCATTACCCGGATCAAGCCTGCGGGTCTATCTTGGCTACTCTTGTCTGCCCAACCGTTCAACCGGAGGAATGCCCCATGGCCGCGAAAAAAATCCTGATGCTGGTCGGCGATTACGTCGAAGACTATGAAGTGATGGTGCCGTTCCAGGCGCTGTTGATGGTGGGGCATACCGTACACGCCGTGTGCCCGGACAAGACCGCCGGCCAGACCGTGCGCACGGCAATCCACGACTTCGAAGGCGACCAGACCTACAGCGAAAAGCCCGGGCACCTGTTCGCCCTGAATGCGGATTTTGCCAAGGTGAACGCCGCTGACTACGACGCGCTGCTGGTGCCCGGTGGTCGTGCACCCGAGTACCTGCGCCTGAACGAAAAAGTCCTGCAACTGGTCAAGGCGTTCGACCAGGCCGGCAAACCTATCGCCGCCGTGTGCCATGGTGCGCAACTGCTGGCCGCCGCCGGCATTCTGGAAGGCCGCGAGTGCAGCGCCTACCCGGCGTGCGGGCCGGAAGTGCGACTGGCGGGCGGTACGTTCATCGATATCCCGGTGACCGACAGCCATGTTCAAGGCAATCTGGTGACTGCCCCGGCCTGGCCGGCGCACCCTGGCTGGCTGGCGGGTTTCCTTGGCCTGCTGGGTACTCGGATCACCCTGTAAACCGGAGGTCATCACCATGTGCGAGCTGTACGTCAAGGCCGACCCGATTCTGTATGAATCCCGCTCGCGCTCCCTGCGCATCTGCGGCGTGGTGACCACCGTGCGCCTGGAAAACCAGTTCTGGGACATCCTCAGCGAAATCGCCGAGGTGGATGGCATGACCACCAATCAACTGATCACCAAGCTGTATGAAGAGGTGATGGACTACCGCGGCGAAGTGGTGAATTTCGCTTCGTTCCTGCGGGTGAGTTGCACGCGGTATCTGAGCAAGCAGCGGGTTCACGCCCCAGGGCTCGGCCTTGTTAATCCCAGAAGTGGCACGCAGAAGATCTAAATGTGGCAACTCGTTCAATGTGGGAGCAAGCCGGGCTTGCCCGCGATGACATCGCCTCGGTTTAACTGGCTGACCGAGTCGCGCGCATCGCAGGCAAGCCAGCTCCCACACTGATCGGGTTTCCAGGCCGAATGCTGGTGAAGGGTCAGAAGAACTGCGTCACGCTGATCTTGGCATCGCGGCCCTTGGTGTAGGCGCGGTCGCCGCTCAGAGCCGGGCGGAAGTTGTTGTTGAACAGGTTGTCCACGGTGAAGTTCACCTCGGTGCCCTTCAGATAAGCCTGCTGCGGCTTCCAGCTGGCGAACAGGCCCTGGGTGTTGTAGTGCTTGTTGCCGTACTGATCGTAAAACAGGTCGCCGATGCTGCTGCCCGGGCCACCGGAATACTTGTCGCTCGGCAAACGGCTGGTGGCGCCGATGAATTGTCCTTGCCAGCCCACCTGCATATCCAGGCTCGGGATCTTGGTGCCCAGTAACACCACCCATTTGGTCGGCGGAATATCCCGCGCCCAGACGTCCGGCCCCCACGGGTTGGTGTAGGCGCCTTCGTGTTTGCCGGTGGTGTAGGCGAACGATACCGAGCCGAACACGTAGGTGGAGTCATAGAAACTCTCGGCCTCGAAACCCTTGATGGTCATGCCGCCGATGTTGCGGTAGTTGGACATCGCCCCCGGCGGGCAGGCACTGGAAATGGTCCCGCCGTTGACCGCCTGGTTCTGGCAGCCCACGCCCGTGGCCTTGAAGATCTCGTCTTCGACCTTGTTGTGGAACAGCGTGGTCCGCAGTTGCAGGTTGTCGCCGTGGGTGAACACGTCGGCGAAGCGGGTGACGTTACCGAGGGTGATCGAGGTGATGCGCTCCGGGTCCAGGTCGACGCTGGTGGCGGTGCGGCTGCCCAGGCCCTGGACCTCATACTGCTCGTCGATCACCGGGGCACGCCAGGTGCGGCTCCAGTTGGCAAACATCGCCACGTTCGGGGTGATGGTCCAGTACGCCGCAAGGCGGGGCGACCAGCCGGTGTAGGTGCGGTCGCTGTAGTCGTGGCCGATGGCCGGGTCCGGGTTGCTGTAGTACGGCGCGTCGTTGGCCTCGCCGCGGTTGCGCACATGGTCATAGCGCATCGAGGGGGTGATGGTCACGTCGCCCAGCGTCACCGCGTCCTGGATAAAGAAGCTGTTGGTGTCGACCTTGCCATGGGGCATGAACCCCGGCTGGAAGTGCCCGTAGTTATATTTTGGGGTGTTGTAGGTGGCGCCGGGCATCCACATTTCGGTTTCCCGGGCGTGTTTGCGGATTTGCACCCCGGTGGTCACCGCATGCTGCAACACGCCGGTGGAAAACAGGCTGACGTTGCGTACGTCTAGGTTCTTGTCGTTGTAGGAGGTGTCCATCTTGCGCCCGCCGGTCGCGAGCTGGAAAAACGCCGTGGCGTCACGCTCGTCGGTCTGGTCGGTGTTGGATTCTGAATACTTGATGGTCAAGTCCACCAGCGGGTTATTCATCGGCTGGTATTCGTACTTGCCGGACCAGGTGGTGTCGACGGTGTTGCGGTTGGCCAGGAAGCGTTTCAGCGCGGCTTCGTAGCCATAGCGGTCGATGTTGGCCTGGGTCGGCGGCGTCGGGTAGCTGGCGGCAGAGAAGGGCGTCCAGCGCTGGCTGTTGGAGCGTGAATACGACAGGCCAAGGCTGTGCTCATCGGTAAAGTGTGCATTCACCTTGAACAGCTTGCCGTCCACGTTCTGCGCGCTGTTGGGCAGGCGCTTGGGGTTGATCGGGTACTGGTTGTTATCGTTGGGCAGGGTGGCGGCCAGCTTCATGTCGCCGCCGTCGCGCTGGGTCAGGTAGGCCAGGGCATCGAAGCGCCCGTCATCGGTGCGCCCGTAAACCGCGCTGCTGTAGACCTGTTCATGGTCGTTGCTGGAGTAACCGTATTTGAGCATGGCGCCGCTGTTGCGCCCGTCCTTGAGCAGGTCCGGGGCATCCTTGGTGGTCATGTTGACCGTACCGCCAAAGCCGCCGTTGCCACTGAAGGCCGAGTTGGGACCTTTCTCTACTTCAATGCTCTTGATCAGCTCGGGCTCGATAAACACGGTGCCCTGCTGGTAACGCTCAAAGCCACTTTTGGTGGCGCCATCGACGGTCAGCGGCACGTCTTCGGCGTCACCGAAACCGCGGATGTTGATGGTCTGCCCGCCGGGCTTCAGCGAGCCGCCCTGGCTGATGCCGGGCAGGGTTTGCAGCAGGCTGGGGATGTTATTGGACTGGTAACGGTCGATGTCGGCCTGGCTCAGGGTGGAGCGGCCGACGGTGGTGGAGTCGACCTCGTTGCCGGTGCCGATCACGCTCAGGGCTTCCAACTGGATCGCGCCGCTGTTGGTGGTCTTGCCTTCTTCGGGCCGTACCACGTAGGTGCTGCCGACCTTGAGCAACACGAACTCGCCGTCTTTGAGCAGGGTACGAATCGCCACTTCCGGGGTGAAGTCGCCATTGAGGGCCGGCGCCTGGATATTTTTCAGCAACGCTTCATCGAACAGCAGCTGGATTTTCGCCTGCTGCGCCACCTGGCTCAGGGACGTGGCCAGGGGCTGGGCCGGCAATTGCAGTTTGAACGACTCGGCCTGGGCATTCAGGCTGAAGGCCAGGCAGGCGGCAAGGGCGGTGGGTCGAACAAACAAGTGCTGAACGTGGCAAGGCGCGCGAAACATGAAATCCCCCGGAGTAGCCAAATGGCCAAAAAGGTGTGCGTATCAAACGCAGACCGGAGGAAGACGCGGCAGAAAAAATAATCCTCACATGCGAATGCAAAATATTCTCAAATAAGGATTTTGCAGGATTACTTGCGCGGTTCGATCCTGATATTGCCATCGGCCATGGCCACGGTTTTTACCGGCAGCAGGGCAGGCAGGGCGTTGAGCAGGGCGTCCGGATCATTCACATCCAGGTTGCCCGAGACCTTCAACTGCGCCACTGCGCCGTCCACCAGCAACGGTGCCTGGGGGCGGTACAGGCTCAACTCGTCCATCAAGCTGGCCAGCTCGCGATTGCGAAACGATACGTGCCCACCGCGCCAATCGGCGATTTCGTCGGCGGTGAGGGTTTGTTGTTGCAGGGTGCCTTTGGCATAACTGAACGTGGCGCGCTGTTGGGCGCCAAGCAACGTGGCAGGCACCCTGGCATCGGCATCGAACGCCACTTGGCCGTGAGCCACGCTGACCACCAGTTGTTGTTTGCTGCGCCGCACATCAAAGCCGGTGCCGACCACCCGTACGTTGGCTTCGCCGGCCTGCACGAACAGCGGGCGTTCCTTGTCGGCGGCAACCTCGATATACAACTGGCCTTGATCCAGATGCACGACGCGCTGGTGGCTGGTGAAGTCCACTCGCAGGCGCGTGTTGGCGTTGACGTACAAGGTGCTGCCGTCGGGCAGTTGCAAGGTGCGCATACCCTTGGCATGAGCCGCCACCTGGGTGTGGAACAGCTCGCGCGGGGCACCGAGATTGTTCGCCAGCAGGGCACACACCAACGCGGCCGCCACCGCCAGGGCGGGGCGCCACACGGGCTGTTTGCGTACGGGTAGCGGTGTCGGTTTGTTCAGTTGCTGCAACTGGGCCAGGTCGGCCCACAGCTGTTCGAATTCGGCATAGGCGCGAGCATTGGCCGGCTCCGACTGCCAGGCGGCAAACGCCTTGCGGTCGGCGCGGCCCGCGTCATTGCGGTTGCGCGCAAACCAGCTGGCGGCCTGGGCATCGATCGAGTCGCTGGCCTCGATGCCACAGGTGTCGATGTCGCTCAGGCGGGTCATTCTGGCTGCTCCTTGCCCTGTTCTTGTTGAAGTCGCTGCTTGCAATGCAGCAAGGCAAAAGCGATGTGCTTTTCCACCATGCTGATCGAAACGCCCATGCGCTCGGCGATCTGGGCCTGGCTCAGGCCTTCGAAGCGGTGCAGCATAAGGGCTTCTCGTCTTCTGGGCGAGAGTTCAGCGAGGACTTCTTTCAACTGTTCCAGGCGTTGCAGGCGTTGCGCGGCGGCCATGGGATCGTCTCGCGAGTCGCTGACAGGTTCGGCATCCAGCTCGGCCTGTTGCTGGTGGACGGTGTGCCGCACCTTCTGTTTACGCCAGTGATCGCGCAGCAGGTTGCGCGCCATCTGGAACAGAAACGCCCGTGGCTGCGCAACCTGTGCCCTGTCGCGGTAGTCCAGCCATTGGGTGAAGACATCCTGGGTCATGTCTGCCGCGTCGCTGGCGTTGTCCGTGCGTTTGCGCAGGAAATGCAGGATATCTGCATAGAACCCGCGAAAGGCATCAGCCGACAGCGGGTCGGGCTTGGGACGAGACATGGATATCCTTCTTGACGAAGCACGACGTAGAAAAGTCGCGAATGATATCGAGAATTATTGTCATTTGTCTCTATTGAAATATACGCATCAGTGTGGGAGCTGGCTTGCCTGCGATGCAGGCACCTCGGTTTGTCAGGAATACCGAGGTGATGCCATCGCAGGCAAGCCAGCTCCCACAGGGGGTCACCGCAATGTGGTCAGCAGTTCTTGAAGCTTAACCCGGCCAGCCTCACCCAGCGGGAACACCGGCAAGCGTGGGTCCCCGCACTCCAGCCCCGTGAGCCGCAAACCGGCCTTGATCGTCGCCGGCAAGCCACCTTTGAGGATGAAGTCCAGCAACGGCAACTGGCGATAAAACAGCGCTCGCGCTTTCGTCAGGTCATTGCTCAGAACGGCTTCATACAAATCCAGATTGAGCTGCGGGATCAGGTTCGGCGCTGCCGTGCACCAGCCCTTCGCCCCAGCCGCAAACGCTTCCAGCGCCAGCGGATTGCAGCCGTTGTAGAACGGCACCTGGCCTTCGCTGCGCCGGTGCAACTGGTGCATGCGCTGAATATCCCCGGTGCTTTCCTTGACCATGGTCACGTTGTCGACGCTGTTGACGATGCGCAGGATCAAGTCCACCGACATATCGGTGCCGCTGGTGGCCGGGTTGTTATAGAGCATGATCGGCACGCCGATGCTGTCACCGATGGCGGCATAGTGAGCGAGGATTTCCGCCTCGCTGAGTTTCCAGTACGAGGCCGGCAATACCATCACTACGTCCGCACCGTGGGCTTCGGCAAACTGTGCGCGGCGTACGGCCTTGGCGGTGGTCAGGTCGGAGACGCTGACGATGGCCGGTACGCGTTTGCCGACCTTCTGGAGGCTGTAGGCGGCGACTTCATCCCACTCGGCATCGCTGAGGTAGGCGCCTTCGCCGGTGCTGCCCAGCGGCGCGATGGCGTGTACGCCGCTGTCGATCAGGCGGTCGATGGAGCGTCCGAAGGCGTCCAGGTCCAGGTGCTGGCCGTCTGCACTGAACGGGGTGATGGTGTAGCCGATAATGCCGTGAATAGAAGGGCTGGACATGGAAAAGTCTCCTGTCGAAAAAAGGGTTTCAGTTCAGGCAATCGGCGTGTTGACGCAGGTTCTGCCGAGCGTAGTAGTTGAACGCGGCGCCATGGCGCTTGGGCTTGGAAATCCACTCATGGGCTTCGCGGCCCAGTTCCGGCAGGATCGGCTTGATCGTGCCGGCGGCCATCGCCAGCAGCTGCAACTTGGCCGCGCGCTCGATCAACTGCGCGATCACGCAGGCTTCCTCAATGCTCGCCCCGGTGGACAATTGGCCGTGGTGGGAAAGCAATATCGCGCGCTTGTCGCCCAGTGCAGCGGTGATGATTTCACCTTCTTCGTTGCCCACCGGCACGCCGGGCCAGGCTTGGAGGAATGCGCAGTCTTCGTACAGCGGGCACAGGTCCATGTGGGACACCTGCAGCGGCACTTCGAGCATCGACAACGCGGCGATGTGAGTCGGGTGAGTGTGGATGATGCAGTTCACATCCGGGCGAGCGCGGTACACCCAACTGTGAAAACGGTTGGCCGGGTTGGGCATGCCGTGGCCTTCCAGTACTTCCAAATCTTCGTTGACCAGCAGCAGATTGCTGGCGGTGATTTCATCGAAACCCAGGCCCAGTTGTTGGGTGTAATAAGTGCCCGGGGTCGGGCCGCGTGCGGTGATCTGCCCGGCCAGGCCGGAGTCATGGCCGTTCTCGAACAGAATCCGGCAGGTGAGCGCCAGCTTTTGCCGGTCGGTCCACGTATTATCCGCCAGGGTGTTTTGCATCTGGGTCAGTGCTTGCTTGACCAGTTGGTCTTTCGGGAGTGCTAATGTCTTGGCCATGTCTGTGTCCTTGTTCGTTGCAAATGACACGAAAGAGACTATATGACACAAAGTGTCATTGACAAGTATTCTTCATCGACTCTTTAATGGATTAACCGCTGCACATGTCTATCCGTTTGAAAATACTGAGAAAAAAACTTGGCGTGACCTTGGAGTCGCTCGCGGAAAAATCCGGGATGACCAAGAGCTACCTGTCGAAAGTCGAGCGCGGGTTGAATACGCCGTCGATTGCCGCAGCGTTGAAACTGGCCAAGGCGTTGAACGTGAAGGTCGAGGAACTGTTCAGTGAAGACAGCGTGAGCCTCGACAGCTACAGCCTGGTTCGCAGCCATGAGCGGCAGGCGTTGTCGGGCACTGATGCGTCACCGGGTTACGCGGTGTTGGCGCATCAGGTCAGCGAGCGTAGTTTGTTGCCGTTCATCATTTATCCGCCGGCGGAGTTTACGGACAAGACCTTCAAGGAGCATTTGGGTGAGGAGTTTTTGTTTGTGCATGAAGGTCAGGTTGAAGTGGATTTCATGAGTGAGCGGGTGGTGTTGAACCGCGGGGATGCGCTGCATTTCAATGCGCAGAAGCCCCACCGGATTCGGTCGGTGGGGGAGGTTCAGGCGCAGTTGTTGGTGGTGGTGCACAGCAGCGATGAGTGACTGTGGGGTTGTGGGCATATCCGTTATTTAGGTAACGGCTTCGATGGGTTCCGCTCTTACAGCGGGTCACTTTTGAAAAGCGCAAAAGTAACCAAAACGCTCTGCCCCGCCTGTCGGCGCCTCGCTGTGGCTCGGCGTTCCCTCACTCCGGAATTGCTCCGCGGGCCGCCGCGACGGCCCGTCCCTGGCCCGTCGCGGCTAAACCGGCGTCCTGCCGGTTTACCCGCTCCTCAATCCCTGCGTTCGGCCTCGGGCTGAATGGGGCAGTCAGATCAAAAGCAAGATCAAGTGCACAGCGGCCTACAGGCCGGCTTGAGTGTTAAAAGCCAAATCAAAAGCTAAAGCAGGCACGGTTCCAATGTGGGAGCTGGCTTGCCTGCGATGGCATCGCCGCGGCGTGTCTGAAAAACCGAGTCGCCTGCATCGCCGGCAAGCCAGCTCCTACGCCTTGCTTTTGCTTTTAACACTCAGGTCGGCTTTCAGGCCGCCGTGCTCTTGCTGTTGACCTTGATCTGCAGGCCCCGTCAACCACGATGGCCGCAAGCAGGCACGGTGGAGCGGGTAAATCGGCAAGGATGCCGATTTAGCCGCGCCGGGCCATGGATGGCCCGTCGCGGCGGCCCGCGGAGACGGGTCTGATTGCGGGCATGCCGAGCCTAAGCGAGGCACCGAGTGGTGGGGCAAAGACCTTTTGGTTACTTTTGGGGCGTTTGCCAAAAGTGACCCGCTGTAAGAGCGGAACCATAAGAAGCCGTTACCGCAGCAACGGATATGCACCCAACCCAAAAAACCCAACCCCAATCACCGCTCTACCGCCACCGAAAGCCCCGATGTCCCAAGCACATGACTACGCGCATCAAAAAACCGCAACTCCACATCCACCCCCTCAAACAACTCAGCAAAACGCCGCTTCTGCTGCTGGATAAACCCCGCACTGCGGCCAAACACCGAAATCGCCAGGGTCTTGACCCTGGCCTGCCGGATCGCCTGCACCAGATGCACATCCTGCGCGCCAAGGTGATGCCCAAAAATGCACAACCCACCCTCATGGCTCAACAACTGCTCATAGCAAAACGACAAATAGTCAGAACTGCGAATAGTCTTCAGCTTCTCCTCAACCTTCCCTTCACTGACAAACAACGGCACATCATCCAGCGTCTTGATCGTGTTATTGATCGCAAAACTGCTGAGCAACGTACTGTCGGTAGTCGGCAGTTTACGCGCCGTACCATCAAGGTTACGCACCAGGTGCAAACCACCATGCAGGTACAGAATACGTGTGGTATCGGTAACCGTATTGCGCAAGTCAAAACTCGCATCGGCACTGCGAAACAGGTCATCGATGCCCGGCGCATGCAGGATCGCCCAGTAGTTGAGCAGGTCGTAATTGCTGGTGAACACCGTCGGATAACTCGCCAACTCCTGATGAATCGTCGCCAGCGTCGAAGGCTTCACCAAACGCCATGGAATATGCACGCTGTGGATCGTATTGATCAGCGCTTCCTTGATCGCGTAATAGCGATTACGCGGCGCCGCCGAACTGACCGCCAGGGCCTTGTTGACCCGACTGGTGGTTTTCAGCGCGCCCAGCACCTGCTCGAAGCTGCGGGTCTGCATCGCGTCAAACACACTCAGCTCGGATTGGCTCAGGGGTTTCTCTTCCACGGTGCGGGCGTTTTCGAACAGCGAGTCGTAGGCAAAGTCTTCCCACACTGCGCGGCTGGCGCCGTTGCCGATCAGGATCCCGCTGAAGGCGGTACTGCTGCGCAAGGCGTTCCAGTCTTCAAGGTGGGCATCAAAATCCTGGGAATCCTTCATTGCGGCGGGTCTACTCAAAATCGGCTGGGCGGTGACTTTATCACGAGCGGGCGTTGATCCTGGTCAAGATGCCGCAGGTAAACGGGGTCGATGCTGTAGGCATAACGACTTTAGAGGTTTAGCCACCATGAGCAGCACCTTCTTCATTCCCGCCGTTAACATCATGGGCATCGACTGCCTCGACGAAGCCATGACGGCCATCCGCAACTACGGTTTTCACAAGGCGCTGATCGTCACCGATGCCGGCATGGCCAAGGCGGGTGTAGCCAGCATGATCGCCGAGAAACTCGCGATGCAGGACATCGACTCGGTGATCTACGACGGCGCAAAGCCCAACCCGAATGTTGAAAACGTCGAAAAAGGCCTGGCGCTGCTGCACCACAGTGGCTGCGATTTTGTAGTGTCCCTCGGCGGCGGCTCGCCCCATGACTGCGCCAAGGGCATTGCCCTGTGTGCGACCAACGGCGGGCACATCGGCGACTACGAAGGCGTCGACCAGTCGGCCAAGCCGCAACTGCCGCTGGTGGCCATTAACACCACCGCCGGCACCGCCAGCGAAATGACCCGTTTCTGCATCATCACCGACGAAACCCGCCACGTGAAAATGGCCATCGTGGACCGCAACGTCACACCGCTGCTGTCGGTCAACGACCCGGCGCTGATGGTCGGCATGCCCAAGGGGCTGACCGCCGCCACCGGCATGGACGCGCTGACCCACGCGATCGAAGCCTACGTGTCCACCGCCGCCAACCCGATCACCGATGCCTGCGCGATCAAGGCCATCGAACTGATCAGCGCCAACCTGCGGATTGCGGTGCGCGACGGCAAAGACATGGCCGCGCGGGAGAACATGGCCTACGCGCAGTTCCTCGCCGGCATGGCCTTCAACAATGCCTCGCTGGGGTTCGTGCACGCCATGGCCCACCAGTTGGGCGGCCTGTACGACTTGCCCCACGGCGTATGCAATGCGGTGCTGTTGCCCCATGTGCAAAGTTTTAACGCCAGCGTCAGCGCCGAACGCCTGAGCCATGTGGCCCGGGCCCTTGGCGCAGATATCAAGGGCACAACGGCGGAAGAGGGCGCCCAGGCGGCCATCGTGGCAATTCGCAGCCTGTCCCAGGATGTGGAAATTCCTGCCGGGCTGCGCGAGTTGGGTGCCAAGCTGCAGGACATCCCGCTGCTGGCCTCCAATGCATTGAAGGACGCCTGCGGCCTGACCAACCCACGGCGGGCGGATCAACGTCAGATTGAGGAGATCTTTCGCAGCGCGTTTTGATCGGCTCTGATCAGGGCGACGTTCAACAGTGCGCCGCCCGCCAGCACTACGCACAACACCGCCAACGGCCAGGCCTGCTGACTCGCCAACAGGCTGGCCACACCACCGATCGCCGCGGCCATCAACTGATGCATAAAGCCGCTCAAGGCCATGGCGTAGGAGCCGCTCACCGGCGACTCATCATTGGCCAGCGACAGGCTGATGGGATAGCTCATCGACTGCCCGAACACCGCCAGGCAGTAAGGCAACCACAATAGAATCGCCAGGCCATTGGCAAACAGGCTGCCCAGCAACATCGTTGCGCTGGCGCACATCACCAACGCCACGCCCCAACTCATCATCGACAGGCGCCCGGTGCGGGCGACCAGGCGATTGACCATCAACGCCCCCGCCAGATACGCCCCGCTGATCGGCCAGCCGAGCCAGCCATATTGCGCCGCGCTCCACTGGAAATGGCCCTGCAAGATCAAGGGTGCGCAGGTGTTGAAGGCGATGATCACCCCGTAACCCAAACCGCCCGCCAATGCAGGGCGCAGGAACGCCGGATGGCGCAGGATCGTGCTGTAGTTGCGCCAGGCCGAGAGGTGCCCGGCGGCTTTTTCCAGTGTCGGAAACACCACCCGTTGCAGCGCAATCATCAAGCCGGCAGCCGCCATCGCCAGCCCATAAAAGATCGCTTCCCAGCCAAACGCCACCTGCAACAGCGAGCCCACAAACTGCCCGATGCCCAACGCGATCACGAACGTCATGCCCAGCCACGACAGACCCTTGGCCAACAGCGCACCGCTGAAACTGTCGCGAACCAGCACCCGCGCCATCACCGATACACCGCCCGCGCCGAGGCCTTGAACCAGCCGCAGGCCAAGAAAGGATTCGAGGTTGTAGGCGGACGGAATCGCCACACTGGCCAGGGCATACAGCGCCAACGCCGCCAACAGCACCGGCTTTCTGCCAACCCGCTCACCGAGGCTGCCCCAAAGCAGCATCGGCAACGCCATGCCGATCAAATACACCGCCAGGGCCAGAGCCACCTGGTCCTCGGCAGCAGGCAATGCGTGGGCAATCGCCGGTACGGCGGGTAGGTAACTGCTGATGCCAACCTGGGACAGAAAGGCCGCGCTGCAGGCGATGGCGAGGGTGGTGGTGCTTTTCAAGCGTGGGGCATCCTTCTACAGATGAGTACAAGATTATCGGGTGGTGCTAATCATTAGCTTTCCCGTGTTCCATCATCAAGGCTCTAAGCTCTACACAAAATAGCTTGATTAGAGAGTGGGGCATGTCCGCTCGTAGCGTAATACGTATCGCCGCTTTTCCCTGTGGAACGACCGGGAAAAATACTGCTGAGGTGAAAAAGCCTTTCTCTGCAAGCCCTATAGCCACTCTGTTTGCTGTTTCAGCTCCTGCGCAAGTGATTAATCGAATTGGTGTATTTGCGCCTGATTGATCTGATTTTATTAAGCTGTCAAATAGTTTGATGTTTGATTGAAGGTTCTGTTGCAGGGCTGGTAGTTGGTCTGATTTGTGTAGTTGAATGGAGGCGAGTCCTGCCCCGATCGATGCGGAGTTTAAGCTTTGGGACCAGTTGTTAGGTCCTCCATAGCGATAGATCAAATTCTTTTGGCGCTCGTTGCCGAGCATCACTACTGCGCCGCTTGCGCCGAAAGACTTGCCTAAGGACGCGACGATTATGATCTGATCATCTAAGTGCGACAGCTGTGGTCGAACATGGCCGCTCCCGTTCTCCCCAATCGCCGATAGTGCATGGGAATCGTCCAGGTACAGGAATAGACCATAACGCGATTTTAAATAGAGAAGGCTTTCTATGTCGGCGAAACCTCCCATGCTATAAATGCCATCCGCTACGTATACAACTTTTTTATGCCTTTTACATAAATCTTCGAGAAATGAAATGTCGTTATGGGGGGCGGTTACTACCTCTGTTTCATCTGCGCATGAAGCTTTAAGGTGATTCATCGAGTAGTGCGATTTTTTGTCGAATACCATGATGGGTGGATTGTCGTCAGTGAACGCTCCGCTGGCGAGCAAAGGTAGTATGCCGGAAGTGGCAGCGCTGCAAGATAAAGCGCTTAAGCACGTTGAATCAAAAAGTTCAGACAGCTCTGTTTCATACTGATCAAGAATGGCTAGTTTGCAGCGGTTTTTTGAGTTTGCAATGCGTAGTGTTCCTGCCTCTTGTATTCCTCGTATCGCACCTTTAAGGATGTCTGGGTGGTAGTCCAGTCCCAAGTATGATGTTGTACAGAAGTGATGGACGTCTCTTCCGTATTGGTCAGTGAGTAGATTGGCTTTTTTTACCGTGACGTTTAACTCACAGATTCGACCTGATTTTGCTGTTTGCCAGTCACTGTCTGCTAACTGAATCACTTTTTTGTAATTGGTAAATTTGTTGTATGGGTGGTTTTCCATTGTTAGGTGTCCATTTCTGCTTAGGGCCAAAGACCTTAGCGAGAAAAGTATCTTTGGATAAGTCAGATGCTTCCTACATGACCTGCACGCGCTGGGATTTTTTGCGTGTGTAAACTCCTACTTTTTTGATAAAGACCTGGACGTTATGTTTATGTTCTCACTGATGTCTGCCAGTATCGCCGTCGAAGACGCCAGCAGAGGCTCTATGAGCCGCATACCCGTGTCTGGTTTGGTGAACCTATTGACTCACGTCCTTGGGTTAAGTGTTAACTTGCTAATGAAGACGTACAGAAGGCGTGAGAGCGCCGTTTTCGTTTTGAAAAAACCAGCAGGTTCATGGGAGTTTTTGATGAGAGTTCTGCTATTCGGCGCCACCGGCATGGTCGGCCAAGGCGTGTTGCGCGAGTGCCTGTTGGCCAGTGATGTGCAGGAAGTGGTGGCCGTAGGCCGTACCGCACTGACCCAGGAACACGGCAAGCTGCATCAGGTGCTGCATGCCGACATGTTCGATTTCCAGCCCCTGGAGCATCTGCTGCAAGGCTTTGACGCCTGCTTCTTTTGCCTGGGCGTGTCCTCGGTGGGCATGGATGAAGCCAAGTACACTCACTTGAGCTACGACCTGACGCTGGTGGCTGCCAGCACCCTGGCGCGGCTCAATCCGCAGATGACCTTCATCTACGTGTCCGGCGCCGGTACCGACAGCAGTGAAGCCGGCAAAACCATGTGGGCGCGGATCAAGGGCAAGACCGAAAACGCCTTGCTGCGCCTGCCGTTCAAGGCGGTGTACCTGTTCCGCCCCGGGGTTATCCAGCCGCTGCACGGCGTACGTTCGAAAACCCCGCTCTACCAATCCATCTACACCGTGATCGGCCCGCTGTTGTCGCTGCTGCGCCATGTGCGCCCGGCCTGGGTCGTGAGCACGGAAACCGTTGGCCGCGCGATGCTCTCGGCCGTCCGGCACGGCGCCCCGTCGGCTGTGGTAGAGCAGGCCGATATCAATCGCCTGGCCACCGAGCGCGCCTAGATGCTGCACAAAAGCCTGGTCCGCCGCCTTGACCTGATCACCCTGCAACTGTTTGTGGCGGTGCATGAAGAAGGCACCCTGACCCGCGCCGCCGCCCGTGAAGCCATCGCGGTCTCGGCGGCCAGCAAGCGGTTGATGGAGCTGGAACACGTGTTGGGCGTAAGCCTGTTTGTACGCCAGGCCAAGGGCATGCAGCTCACGGCCGCCGGCGAGACCTTGCTGCACCATGCGCGACAAATGCTGTTCAACGTCGAGAAAATGGGCCTGGAACTGGGCGAGCACAGCCACGGCGTGCGTGGTTATGTGCGGATGCTGGCCAATCTCTCGGCGATCATTCAGTTCCTGCCGGAAGACTTGCGCGACTTTTCCGCGCTGCACCCACAGGTCAAAGCCGACCTGGAAGAGCGGCCCAGCAATGGCGTGGTCCAGGGTGTGATCGATGGGGTTGCGGACTTGGGCATCTGCTCCAGCGACACCGATACCAAAGGCCTGCCCGGCGTGACCTATCGCCGGGACAAGCTGGTGGTGCTGATGCCGGCGGACCACCCGTTGGCGGCGCGCAAAACGTTGGCCTTTGCCGAGACTCTGGACAGTGACTATGTAGGGCTGCACTCCGCCAGCTCGATCAACATGCGCACCCACGCGGCAGCGCGTGAGGCGGGCAAGGTGTTGCGCCTGCGTATCCATGTACCGGGTTTTGATGCGATGTGCCGGATGGTCCAGGCCAATATGGGCATCGGCATTCTGCCGCAAAAGGCCTATGAACTGTTTGGCCGGGCGTTGGGTTTGCATGCGGTGCCGCTGACGGACGCCTGGTCGGATCGCAGCCTGATCCTGGTGGTGCGTGACGAGGCGCAGCTGTCGCCGGTGAGCCGGTTGTTGTTCGATTATTTGCGTCGGGAGCAGGGCTAAACGAAATGCTGCTGGCCTCATCGCGGGCAAGCCCGGCTCCCACAGTTGACCGAGTTGTTTGGGGAAAAATCGATCCTCTGTGGGAGCCGGGCTTGCCCGCGATGGCGATTTAAAGAGCGCCCAAAATCCCCAAGGCTTCGCATTTCGCGAACGCTCGTTGCCAACTGACGGTTGGATTTCTATCGCCCCTGTCCTCTAGCCTTGGCCCCACATTCCAAGAACAAGAGGTACACCCCATGACGGCTCCCCTGAGCGGTATCAAGGTGATCGAGATCGGCACCCTGATTGCAGCGCCATTCGCCGCCCGGCTGATGGCTGAGTTTGGCGCCGAGGTGATCAAGATCGAAGCCATGGGTCAGGGCGATCCGCTTCGCAAATGGCGAAAGCTGCATGAAGGCACCTCGCTGTGGTGGTACCTGCAATCGCGTAACAAGAAGTCCCTGGCGCTTGACCTCAAGTCCGCAGAAGGCCTGGAGTTGGTCAAGCAACTGCTGGGCGACGCCGACGTGTTGATCGAAAACCTGCGCCCCGGCGGCCTGGAAAAACTCGGCCTCGGCTGGGACGTGCTGCACGCCCTCAACCCCAAACTGACGTTGGTGCGCATTTCCGGCTACGGCCAGACCGGCCCTTACCGCGACCGCCCGGGCTTTGGTGCCATCGGCGAGGCCATGGGCGGCATTCGCTACACCACCGGCAACCCGGATTCGCCACCGGCGCGGGTGGGCGTGAGCCTCGGTGATTCCCTGGCCTCGCTGCACGGCGTGATCGGTGCGCTGATGTCGCTGCTGCGGGTCAAGACCGGTCAGGGTGACGGCCAGATTGTCGACGTGTCCCTGGCCGAAAGCGTGTTCAACCTGATGGAAAGCCTGGTGCCCGAATACGACATGCTCGGCCATGTGCGTGAACGCAGCGGCGGCGCCTTGCCGGGCATCGCACCGTCCAACACCTACCTGACTGCCGACGGCGCCTACGTGGTGATTGCCGGCAACAGCGACCCGATCTACAAGCGCCTGATGCTCGCCATCGGCCGCGCCGACCTGGCCGAAGCGCCAGAGTTTGCCCACAACGATGGCCGGGCAGCCAAAAGCGGTGTGCTGGATGCTGCCATCACCCACTGGACCAGCAGCCTGCCCATCGACCAGGTGCTCATTGCCCTGGAAGCGGCCGAAGTACCGGCGGGGCGTATCTATTCAGTGGCCGATATCGTCGCCGACCCGCACTACCAGGCCCGCGACATGCTGCTCAGTGCCGAGCTGCCCGGCGGCCTCACGGTGAAGATGCCCGGCATCGTGCCCAAGCTGTCGGAAACCCCCGGCGCGGTGAATTGGCAGGGCCCGAGTTTGGGCCAGCACACTGATTCAATCCTCGGCGACCTGGGCCTGAGCGGCGCCGACATTCAACGCCTGAAAACCTCGGGAGTGGTGCAATGAAAAACTATTGCGATGCCCTGGTCGTGCAGGAAGTCTCGCCCCGGGACGGCCTGCAAATCGAGCCGACCTGGGTCGAGACCGTCGACAAGATCGCCCTGATCGACCAACTGTCCCTGGCCGGGTTTTCCCGGATCGAAGCCGGTTCGTTCGTTTCGCCCAAGGCCATTCCCGCGCTGCGCGACGGCGAGCAGGTGTTCCAGGGCATCACCCGCCGCCCCGAGATTATCTACGTAGCGTTGATCCCCAATCTCAAGGGCGCCCAGCGTGCCATCGAGTCGCGGGCTGATGAGTTGAACCTGGTGATGTCCGCCAGCCAGACCCACAACCTGGCCAATATGCGCATGCGTTGCGAAGCGTCGTTGGCGGCATTCGGCGACATCGTGAGCTTTGCCGGCGGCTATCCGGTGCGCCTCAACGGCAGCATCGCGACCACCTTCGGTTGCCCGTTCGAGGGCAAGATTGATGAAGACCGCGTGCTGCAATTGGTCGATGCCTACCGCGAATTGGGCATCCAGGGCATCAGCCTGGCCGATACCACCGGCATGGCCAATCCGCGCCAGGTCGAGCGCTTGGTCAAGCGCGTGCTCGAGCGTGTTCCGGCCAGCGACCTGACCCTGCATTTCCACAACACCCGTGGCCTGGGTTTGTGCAATGTGCTGGCCGCCTACGGGGCCGGTGCCCGACGGTTTGATGCGGCACTGGGCGGCCTCGGTGGCTGCCCGTTTGCGCCCGGCGCGTCGGGCAATATCTGCACCGAAGACCTGGTGAACCTGTGTGAAGAAGTCGGGATTCACACCGGCATCGACCTGCCGCACTTGCTGAAGCTTTCGCGGCAATTGCCGGCCTTGCTTGGCCACGAACTACCAGGCCAGGTGGCCAAGGCCGGGCGCAACTGCGACCTGCATCCGCCACCGGCCTACATCGCGACCTTGTAAACCGCCCACCAGACAACAAAAACAATCGGACGCCTGCGAGCAGTCCGCTGGAGAGAAACAATGAGCCTGAATACGTTGGAGGCCGGCGTGCGCCCGGCCGCTGAACACGATGCCGAAAAAGCCCTGGTGAGCAAGGTCGCCTGGCGCCTGATGCCGCTGATCATGGTCTGTTATCTGTTCGCGTTTTTTGACCGCATCAACATCAGCTTCGCCAAGTTCCAGTTGCAGACCGACCTGAGCCTGAGCGACACCGCTTACGGCCTGGGCGCCGGGCTGTTTGTGGTCGGCTATGTGATCTTCGAAGTGCCGAGCAACATGATGCTGTACAAGGTCGGCGCCCGTCGCTGGATCGCGCGCATCATGATGTCGTGGGGGCTGGCGACGGCGGCCATGGTGTTTGTCACGGCCGAATGGCAGTTCTATGGGCTGCGTTTCATCATCGGTGCGATGGAGGCGGGGTTCGCGCCGGGCGTGTTGTATTACCTGACCTTGTGGTTCCCGCAGCACTACCGTGGGCGCATCACGTCGATGCTGTTCCTGGCGTCGGCGTTTGCCGGGCTGGTGGGCGCGCCGTTCTCCGGGCTGGTGCTGGAACACCTCGACGGCGTGCTGCAAATGCGCGGTTGGCACTGGTTGTTTTTGCTGGGTGGCTTGCCCTGCGTTGGCCTGGGTTTCCTGGTGCTGAAGCTGCTCAAGGACCGCATCGAAGACGCCCACTGGCTGACCCCGTCGGAGAAGACCTTGCTGGCCAGCCGCATTGCCGTGCATGAGCCCCACAAAAGCGGCGGCTCGTTGCTCGCCGCACTGCGTATCCCTGGCTTCCTGATGCTCGGCTTTATCTACTTCCTGATCCAGGTGGCGTCCTACGGCCTGAACTTCTGGGCGCCGCAACTGATCCGCAGCGCGGGCACCCAGAGCCCGGTGATGATCGGCCTGCTGACGGCGATTCCCTACGTGTGCGGCGCTATCAGCATGGTGGTGATCGGCCGTTTGTCCGACGCCACCGGCGAGCGCCGCAAGTTCGTCAGCGGCCTGGTGGCGCTGGGCGCCGTGGGGTTCTTCTGTGCGGGGATCTTTGCCGATCACACCACATTCCTGATCGTTGCCTTGAGCTTGCTGGGCGCGGGCATCATCGCCTCGATCCCGACGTTCTGGACGCTGCCGCCGAAGTTGTTGGCCGGTGCCGGTGCGGGCGCGGCGGGCGGGATTGCGGTGATCAACACGTTGGGCCAGTTCGGCGGTATCGTCAGCCCGGTGATGGTCGGCCGGATCAAGGATCTCACCGGCAGCACCACGCCGGCGCTGTATGTCATCGGCGTGTGCGCGCTGGTCGCGGCGGCGCTGTTGCTGTGGGGCTTGCCGCAGAAGCTGCGCACACTCGACAAGCACTGATCAGCCGGTGGTCACCAATGATCGGGTGGGCGTGGCGCTGAACTGAATCAGCGCCACGCCGCCGATCAACATCAACGCCCCGATCAACCGGGGCGCGGTCAGTTGGCGCTCCACCAGCCCGAACAGGCCGAAGTGATCCAGCATCAACGCGGCGATGATTTGCCCGGCCATCGCCAAGGCGACGAACCCCGAAGCGCCGAGCTTGGGCATCAAAATCAACGCCAGCGAAATAAAGCACACGCCAAACGCACCGCCGCTCCACATCCACAGCGGCGCCTTGGTGATAAAGCCAAGGTTGGGCAGCGGCAGGCGCAGGGCCAGGATCACCGGCAGCAACACGATGATGCTCACCAGCAGCGAGGCGAGGGTGGCCCATAGCGGATGGCCCAGGCCGCGTCCCAGGTTGGCGTTGATAGCACTTTGAAACGGCACCACCGCCCCGGCGAACGCCGCCAACAGCAATAAACCCACCCAATGCAACGTCGTCATGATCCATCTCCCAGAGGTTTTGCTGGACTCTAGGCTATTCGTCGCGCAAATTTAAATTCCAGATTCTTATGCAGAACATGCAGCCGATGAATGATCTTCGACGTATCGATCTTAACCTGCTGGTGATCCTCGACGCCTTGCTCAACGAGCAACACGTGACCCGCGCTGCCGAGCGCCTGCATTTGAGCCAGCCGGCGGTGAGCCACGCCCTGGCGCGATTGCGCGATGTGCTGGGGGACCCGTTGCTGGTGCGCCAAGGCAGTTCGCTGGTGCCCACCACACGCGCGCTGGAACTGGCCATGCCGCTGGCGCAAGCATTGGCCCAGGTACAGGCGCTGCTGGCGCCGAATCGCTTTGATCCAGCTTCGGCCAAACGCACCTTTCGGGTGGCCATGTCGGACTACAGCGCGGCGATTTTCCTGCCGGGGCTGGTGCGCACCTTGCGCCGCGAAGCGCCGGGGATTGATTTGCAGGTTATCCAGGCCAGTCGCGAAGGCATGCTGGATGGCGTGCTCAATGGCGACATCGACGTGGCCGCCGGGGTGTTCCCCGACATGCCTGCCGAACTGCGCAGCACCCCGTTATTTGAAGAGCATTACGTGTGCCTGGTGGACCGTGACAGCCTGTCGCGAAGCGGTGCGCTTGACCTGCCCACGTACTTGGCACGGCCTCATGTGTTGCTGGAAATGCGCGGCAGCGGCACGCCGGAAATCGAACGGGCATTGACCGCGATTCGTGAGCGGCGGCACGTGGCGATCAGCTTGCCTCATTGGGGTGTCGCGCCGCAGTTGATCCAGGGCACGGACCTGATTCTTACCGTGTCGTCTCGCGGGCTGCTCAACATTGATCATGAGCAACTGTTGGCTGTGCCGCCGCCGTTTCATATTCCGTCGTTTGCGTTTGTGCTGGCCTGGCATTCGCGGCGGGGTGGGGACCCGGCGTTGCAGTGGTTGAATGGGCAGGTGCAGGAGGTGCTAAAGAGGTGATTACGTGTCACCAGGTTTTTGGTGGTTGGCGGCGCATATGAAACAAACGCAGGACTTGTAGTCGGCCGTCTCGAATACGGTACGGCACCAGATAAGGCCACCGAGACATTATCCATTCGCGGGTACCTGCAACGCGTCCTTCGCGACCCATGGCAGGAAACTCGGCAAGATGCTCAAGCCCTGCCCGGACGGCTTGAACGAATTCATGAGCTGCCTTTGGATTTTCCTGAGCAATGTAAGCCGCTTCGTCATCCAGGTTTTGGAGTGCTGCCTTCAACCACTCAACGCGCATTGGTGCGCCATTTGCTCGCCACAGCGTCCACTTCGGCCGCAGTTGCAAAGTCACCCGCATCGGCTTCTTTCAAGGCCTTTTGAATGTCCTCGATTTGCCATGCTTCACGCGTCAGGTATTCACGTAACGCGTCGACGACGAGGAACGATTTGCTGCGCCCGGTGGCTTTGGCGAGGCTGGCGAGTGTTTCGGAGATGTCTTCAGGTAGGCGTAATGACATTATCGACATAAGTGCCTCGATGTAGTGGTGTGTAATACAACATACTACATTGTCATGGCTATGGTGGCGTACTCCGTTCGTCGTTGTCGAAGCGGCACGGGTCGCGGGGCGCTACCCGTTCTTGCCAGGCATCCTGTTGGGCCTGACAACCGTTCGTCGCGCCGGGAAGTTTTTTCTAAACCTTTACCGCGCTGAAAATTCAGATTCAAGGCGGGGCTTGTTTCCCTGCGCCTGTTTATTACCTGGAGGAACCCATCATGAGCCGCATGGCTATCCGGTTACGCACCGCCAGTTTTGCGATGCTGCTGGGCCTCGGCGCCAGCAATGCTTTCGCCCAGTCGCCTGCCGATTTCATCGAGCAGGCTTCGGCCAAGGGCATGGCCGATATTGAGACCAGCCGCATGGCACACGCCAAGACTTCGTCCCAGGAGATCAAGGACTACACCATCGAAGTCATCAATGAACGCACCCTGGCCAATCAGCATCTGGCCGCCATCGCCAAGAAGCTCGATTTGCCGGTGGCGCCACGGGACAAGATCGTCGACAAGGCCGAATCGCTGATGCCGCAGCTAAAGGACGGCGATTCGTTTGACGCGGCCTACACCGCGCAGCAGATCAAGGCCAATGAAGATGCGATCGCCCTGTTCAAACAGGAAGGCGCCGAGTCTGATATCCCGGAAATAAAGGCATTGGTGGACGAGACGTTGCCCAAGTTGGAAGAACGCCTGGAGAAAGCCCGGGCGCTGGCATCGACTTACGGAAAAGGCCACCAAGGCGACGGTTGATCGGCCTGAGTACCTATAAAGAACGGCGACCGGGATATTCCAGCCGCCGTTTTTTTATGCCTGGTTCAAATCGGTCTTGGCCCGGCCATGTTCATCCGGTGTGTCGGTGACCATGGTGGTGACGGTGATGGATTCGCTGTCGCCGATGGTCTTGTATTCCTTACGCAGTTTTTCCAGTTCCTTGCGATCCATGCCGTCCAGGCTCAACACGGCGTTTTGCGCATCCTTGGTAGCGCGCAGCAGTTCGTCGATCTTGATATGCAAAATATCGTTGTCGCGGTTTTGCGTGTTCTGGATCAGGAACACCATCAGGAAGGTGATGATGGTCGTGGAGGTGTTGATGATCAGTTGCCAGGTGTCGTTGTAGTGGAAATAAGGCCCGCTCAAACTCCACAGGAAGATCAACGCCACCGCCGCGTAGAACGTGCGGGCACTGCCTGCCCAGCGGGACAGGGACTGCGAGACTGCGGAGAATTTCATGACCGTTTTCCTTAAAAGTGGGTGATGAAAATATTGACCGCAGGCGCGCTTTGAAATTTCTTTTTACAATTGGAAGTTTGAATAAAATTGTACGGTTATCGGCAGAGCGTTCAGGCGCGCTCCTCCAGCGCCAACAAGTACTGCTTGGCCTCAAGCCCGCCGGCAAACCCGGTCAAGCCGCCCGACGCGCCAATCACCCGATGGCACGGCGCAATAATCGAAATCGGGTTGCGCCCGTTGGCTGCTCCCACCGCTCGCACTGCCTTGGGGTTACCGATCTGAGTGGCGATCTGGCTGTAGCTGCGGGTTTCACCAAACGGAATGGTCAGCAGCGCCTGCCAGACTTTTTTCTGGAAGTCGGTGCCGGCAAAGTCCAGTTTCAGCTCGAAACGGTTGCGGGTACCGGCGAAGTATTCCTTTAACTGCCGCGTGGTTTCCTGCAACACCGGGCTGTTGTTGGCTTCTTGCAGGGCACCCAGCCGGACACGGTTGGGACGCTCTTTTTCCCACAGGATGGCGGTGAGTTTTCCGTCACGGGCCACCAGGGTCAGTTGGCCGACGGGGGAGGGCATGAGCGTGTATTCATAGGACATGGTCGGGCGCCTTTTTTTAGTGTGCAGCGCTACTCTAGATCTGCCGGTACAGGGTGAAACTACGTTTCTTGCGGTTGAATTCGCAAGATATTTAGAAGTTCCAATAAACCCAATTGGCGTAATACGGGTACCAGTAAAGCCACGAGAGCCAGTACAGTGCCTTGAGTACCGACGCAGTGCTTATGAGAAAAAAGGACGCGATGTTGAACACTGTGATAATCACGGCAAACACGGTCACATGCCGGCTGGCGTACAGTTGTGCAAACCGGGCGCCGTAGACAGAGGCTGCGATGGACGCCAGCACAAGAACGAGCCCGAACGGAAATGGCAGCGTCAGAAACGAGAGCAGCAGAGGGGTGACCAGTACCCAGCCCAGTACCTTGCGCAGTATGGGCCTTGGTGTGCGTTGTGCGGGAAGGAGCATGCAGGGTCCTTGTTCAGAGGCGACGAGTGAGCATCATCGTGGCCTCAGTGGGTTGTGGCCGTCGGAGTTTGCTTAAATGCCATTATCGGTCCTGCAGCAACTTATCAATGACCGTCATGAACGCTTCAACCATCAAGCTTCGTCCTTCAGCTCGGGTAAGAACCAACAACTGCGCATACGCGTCCAGATCCACCAACGGTCGATACGTCACGCCCTTGTTCATCAAGCTCTGGGTGCACGCCGGCACCAGCGCCACACCTTGCCCTGCCGCCACCAGCGCAATGATCGAAGTGATCTGCCGTCCCGTTGGCCCGGCACGCAATGGCAAACCCTTGTGCCGGTAAAGCTGCTCGATGGACTGGTTAAGCCCCGAGCCGTAATCGGTGGGAAACAGAATCAGCGGATACCCACTCAACTGCGCCAGGCTGACCTCGGCCTGGCTGGCCAACGGGCTGTCGCTGGACACCGCCGCCACCAGCCGCTCCTCGCCCAACGACAACGCCTGCACTTGCGTCTGGCCATCCTGGGGCAGCAAGCGGCTCAGGCCGATATCCAGGCGGCCATCGGCTACCTGCGCGCCCAGGCTGCCGGAGGCGCATTCCACCAATGTCAGTTGCACATCCGGGAAACGTTGGGCAAAGGCTTGAATCGCCTGGCTGAACAAGTCCGACAGGGCAATCGAACTAACGTAACCCAAAGCCAGTTGCCCGGCGGCACCTGCGGCCAGCTTGCCGGCGATGACTTCGGCGAGGTCGACCTGCTCCAGCACGGCACGGGCGTAGGGCAGGAACGAACGCCCCTGCGGAGTGAGCGAAACCGTGCGGCTGGTGCGGTCGAACAGGCGAAACCCCAGCTCGGCCTCCAGCGCGGAAATCTGCCGGGTCAACGGCGGCTGGGCCAGGTGCAGGCGAATAGCGGCGCGGCCGAAGTGCAATTCTTCGGCGACGGTCAGAAAGTAACGCAGCTTGCGTAGGTCGAGCATCCTGGCCCCAGGGTATTGATCGGTTCGAAATTGGTATTGGTCTCGGGTGCGCGGGTCATTCTATAAAGGCCTCTGATAATAAAACGAGAGGTTTCATGAAACCGCGCCTGCATTGTGCCCGTCTTGCCCTGTTCCTGTGTGGCTGCGCGGCGTTTCTCAACCTCTACGCCACCCAAAGCATTTTGCAGGCCTTTGCCACCCGCTTTCAGGTGAGCGCCAACGCAGCGGGCTGGAGCATTACCGTCACCACCTTGGCCGTGGCGCTGACCGCACCTTTTGTCAGCCGCCTGACCGGGCGTTTTGAGCAGCGCACGGTGATCTCGGTGGCCGCGCTGTTGCTGGCCGTGCCGGCGCTGATGACCGCCTATGCCACCAGCTTTGCCGAACTGCTGGTGTGGCGCTTTATTGAAGGCATGCTGATACCGGTGGTGTTCGCCACCAGCGTGGCCTACATCGGCGATCGCTGGCGCGGCGGCACCGTGACCGAAGTCACCAGCCTGTACGTGGCCGGCACCGTGCTCGGCGGGTTTGCCGGGCGTTTTGTCACCGGCGTGATGACCGAGTACGTCGGCTGGCGTGAAGCCTTTGAGCTGTTGGCGGTGTTGAGCCTGATGGTGGGCGGATTTATCCAGTTTCTGCTGCCGGACAATCCTCCCCGAGTCGCGCGAGCTTCGACCATTTGGGCCGATGTGCTCGGCACTCCGCTGTTGGCTGCCTACGCCGTAGGATTTTGCGTACTGTTCTCCCAAGTGGCGACGTTTACCTACGCCGGCCTGTACCTCAGCCAAGCGCCCTTTGACCTTGGCCCAGCGGCGCTAGGCACCATATACATGGTGTTCCTGCTGGCTTTGGTAGTGATCCCCATCGCCGGTCGCCTGAGCAAATTCCGCCCGCAATCCGAACTGCTGACCGCCGCCGCGGCGCTCGGTGTATGCGGCTCGGCGCTGACCTTATTGCCATCCCTGTGGTGCATCGTGTGGGGCCTGGCCTTCAGCTCCACCGGCGTTTTTCTCGCCCAGGCCGCTGCCAGCGCCTTCACCACCGCCACCGCCCGCCACAACAAAGCCGGTGCCGTAGGCTTGTACCTCACCTGCTATTACCTGGGCGGCAGCTTTGGTGCCGTCGTCCCGGCGCTGATCTGGGGGCGTTGGGGTTGGGTGGGCTGTGTGGTGCTGATCATTGGTTTCCAGCTACTGTCTTTGCTGATTGCCCTGGTGGGCTGGAAGCCCCTCCAACCTGAACTGAGCAAGACCTCATGAACGACGCCGTTGCCTTGCCCGTACCCGAGACTTCCGCCCGTCGCCGCTCGTTGATTGCAGGCTGCAGCGCCCACGCGATTCACGATGGCCTGACCGATGTGATCTACGTGCTGCTGCCGATCTGGCAAGCGCAGTTCGGCATGACCTACGCCCAGATCGGCCTGCTGCGCGGTGCCTATTCCGGGATGATGGCGGTGTTCCAGCTGATGGCCAGCCGCGCCGCCAAACGCTGGGGGCGCGCACCGATGCTGGTGGGCGGTACGGCGCTTGCCGGTATTGCCTATCTGTTGGTGGGGCAGGCGACCGGGTTGGGCATGTTGTTGCTGGCGCTGCTGTTGGGTGGGTTGGGCGCGAGCACCCAACATCCACTGGCTTCTTCGATGATCACCGATACCTATGAGGGCGGAGGCGGGGTCAAGGAGGCGCTGTCGCAATACAACTTTTCCGGGGACATTGGTAAGACACTGGTTCCCGGGCTGGTGGGACTGTTACTGACGGTCATCAGTTGGCGCGCGAGCGTTACGCTTTTGGGCCTGTTGGGGTTGGCGGCGGCGGGGTTGCTGTGGTGGCTGATCCCCACGCAAGCAGCGGCGTCCACTTCCGGGAAAAACGCCAAGACACCGGTAGGAAGCGGCTCTGTCAGCGGCCTGCGTGCGCTGATCGTCACCGGCACTCTCGACAGTGCCGTGCGCATGGGGTTTCTCACGTTTTTGCCGTTTCTGCTGCAAGCCAAAGGCGCTGGCACTGCGGGCATTGGCCTAGCGCTGACCATGCTGTTTGTCGGTGGTGCCTTCGGCAAATTGCTCTGCGGCTACCTCGGCGCACGCATCGGCATGATGAAAACCGTGTGGCTGACGGAGACCAGCACCGCGGTGTTGATCGTGGCGGCGGTGTACCTGCCGTTGACCGGGTTGATGGTGATGTTGCCGGTGTTGGGGCTCGCGTTGAACGGCACGTCTTCGGTGCTCTACGGCGCGGTGCCAGACCTGGCGGGCGCAGGTAAACGGGAACAGGCGTTTGCGGTGTTCTACACCGGCACCATCGGCGGTGGCGCGTTGGCGCCGGTACTGTTTGGCGGGCTGGGGGACTCGATGGGCGTGCCGGTGGCGGTGATGGTGTTGGCGGGGATGTTGTTGCTGACATTGCCGTTGGCGTGGGAGGTGCAGCGGGGAGTGGTGCTCGAAAGATAGCCGTCTTTTCGGATGGTAAATTCAGTTCCTTGTGGGAGCTGTCGAGCATTAGCGAGGCTGCGATGGGATCGCTGCGGTGTACCTGGCAGACCGCGTCGCCTGCATCGCGGGCAAGCCCGGCTCCCACAGGGAATGCATCCCGATTTGGGAGCGCCGCGGCTCTAATGTGGAGTGGTGCTCGAGAGATAGCCGTCTTTTCGGATGGTAAATTCAGTTCCTTGTGGGAGCTGTCGAGCATTAGCGAGGCTGCGATGGGATCGCTGCGGTGTACCTGGCAGACCGCGTCGCCTGCATCGCGGGCAAGCC
>NZ_JBUZVP010000039.1:0-49323 GCF_055409485.1 Pseudomonas sp. A125 | reverse complement strand
CCGACCTTGGTCTCTGGCTGACCCATTGCCGCCATCGCCAGCCGCAGCTTGGCGGCGGTCATCTTGAACGGCCGGCCGCCTTTCCGCCCGCGCGCGCGGGCCGAGGCTAGGCCGGCAATCGTGCGCTCCGCGATCAACTCGCGCTCGAACTCGGCCAGGGCGGCGAAGATGCCAAAGACCAGCTTGCCGGCGGCGGTCGTGGTGTCGATGGCCGCGCCGTGCCCGGTTAATACCTTCAAGCCGATGCCGCGCCCAGTCAGGTCGTGCACGGTGTTGATGAGATGTCGCAGGTCGCGTCCGAGCCGATCCAGTTTCCACACGACCAGTGTGTCGCCAGTTCGCAACGCCTTCAGGCAGCTCGTCAAGCCGGGCCGATCCTCGCGCATGCCGGATGCCTGGTCCTCGTAAAGATGTACTGGATCGACCCCGGCGGCAATCAGCGCGTCGCGCTGCAAATCGGTAGCCTGGGAGCCGTCCGCCTTCGATACCCGCATGTAGCCTATCAGCATGTCGTACCTGTCACATATACGTTCGATTATGTGACAGTTTGAGTCGGAAAGCTCTGGCCGTCAAAAATTGTCACTTAACCCGTTATTTAATTTAAGACATGCAAAGGATTCATCAAGCTCATAATGTGACAAAAATTCCGGGGAATCCGCTCGTTGGTAAACATGGCATTAAGTCTGCGTCGAAACCTGTGATCCCTACCCACAAGATCCTCTGACTTGCAGTTAATGCTGGTTGGCGACGATGGAATGCAGGTCGGTGTGGATCAATGCAGGTTCATTCGCAGCTAACGCTGGTTTGCCGGGCCGGACAGTCGCAGTTAATCCTGGTCGAAAACGGCGCTGATTGCAGGTCGGAACGTTTTCGTTTGCAGGTCGTTACAGCTACCGCGCAAGCTGCTCATGCACAAGCTCCAAACGAGAGCACGCCAGCGTCGACCGCTGCCTCCTTCGCTTCCCAGTTCTACGGTGTCGATGCTTCTGTAGTAGACGTGACAATCACCAAGCAGGATTTGTACACAGCTACAGCAACTACCAAAGCCCCAGGGCAAGCTGTCTGCTCGCTTGAGCTGGCAGTGGTACCTGACGGAGCGAACACCAACTGGGCGCTCGGCAGTTGGGCCTGTGACAAGCAGCCAGCTTCTTAACCACATACAGCAAGGGCAGGGCCGGGATTGATAGTCGCCGGTCCTTCTCGACGATTGCAGCGAAGGTGTGTTCAAAGATGGAGAAGGCGATGAATAATTATTCCGAATGGGAAACGGCTGTTGTCCAGCAGCTCGCTGAATCAATGGAGATCAGCTATTCAGACGCATCAGGCGTGGTGGAAGCCCAGACCTTTCACATACAGCAATCTTGGGTAAAGGGATTGGACGCAACTGATACTGCCCGCAAGGTGCTCTCAGAAATTAGGTAGTAACAGTGACAAGCTGACCAAGGAAAAAAGCTATGAACCTATCACCTAAACATCTGACCTTTGATGCGATGTATTCGGCTTACACCGCCGTGCTCCATAGCCAACCGGGCAAGGCGCTACGTCTGCCTGACGGCGGGGCCATCTTCCTCGAAGATGGTGAAGTCTATGCCGTGACATTGAACGAAGCTGGTGAAGTAGAAATGGAAACTGCAGGGTGTATTAGTCCTGTCGCATGGGACGATGATCGCGGTTGCTGGGATTGCGACGAAAGTGCTGAAGTTTGCGCTTCGGCGGTTAACTTCCCAGTTTTTGTCAGCCTCCCGGCTTGACTATGAGTTCGTACTCAATACTTAACCTTATACGTAGGTGAATCCTCCGGCCGCTGGCCGCGCCGATCATACAGTCGCGTTGTGCTGATGTTCGCGTGACCCAGCCACATCTGAACCTTCGCGATGTCAGCATCATGGTCCAGGGCGTTTGTCGCGGCCGTAGCGCGCAACCCATGCACGCCCAGGCCGTCGACCTCGATGCCAGCAACACGCGCCCAATACGCCACCACCGTATAAAGCCCATTCGCTGTAACTCCAGCACCGGTGGTTTTGCCCCGGACGGAACGGAATAGCGGTCCCGATGATGTATCTCGGGCACTGTCGAGCTCCAGGTACGCATAGATCCGCTCAGCAGCAACTGGGTGGAGTGGGAGGAAGCGAATTTTCTTCCCCTTCCCATGCACCCGAAGATGCTTTATGCCTCGGCGCTCCACCAGGTCACTCGTTGTCAGTCTTGCCGCCTCTTCCCGTCGAAGCCCGTGGTACAGCAATACAGCCAGGATCGCCCGATCCCTCACTCCCTTCACGGTTTCTGTATCAGGAGCGTCCAGCAACCTTTTAGCCTGGTCGTCACCGAGTGCCGGCGTTTTCCCTTCGTTGGTTTCGATCTTGGGTCGCTTGACCCCATGCACAGGGTTCCCACCGGCAACGGCATTGTTCTCCAGGAGATGATCGAACAGGCTGGCCAGCGCGGCCAGTTTGCGCCGGATCGTGGCCCCGGCCAGGCCCCGAGTTTCCAGCTGGGCACGCCATGCCAGTACATGTGCGCGAGTAACAGCACGGAACTCATCGGCGCCGGTGAGGCCGACAAAGCTGCAGAAGTCTTCCAGGTCATTCTGATAGGCACGTCGGGTACGTGGGTTGTCGATATTGGCAAACCACTCGACTGCAGCTGGCACACTGGCCAACTGCTGGAACTCAGCGGAAGTTAGTCGACGTCCACCGGCGCCGCCCGAACTGACGAGCTCGCTCATAACTTCTGCCTCGCTATGAACCCAGCCTCGATCTCGGGCCAATCCGGCGAGGCCATCATCTCGCGGATCTGCCGCTCGTGTGCCAGCTCGGGCACCAGATGCTGCCAGCGCTGTTTGGCGGCATCAAGCTCAGTGTCAGTGCGCAGTTGATCTTCTATCAGCGCACCGGCTGCCAAGAACCGCTGACGAGCCAGGCTCCAGAATCCGTTAGAGGCGCCGTACTGGTAAAGCGGCACGATGGGCACCTGGTGCTTAAGCCAAAGGCACCAAAGCACCCCCAAGCCAAACCCTTGGCGCTGATGTTGCAGCTCGATGTCAATCTTGTTGATGTACACGCGGTCATCCAGCGGATTGATGCCGTAGCTGACATATCCGACGCGCTGGCCACCGACCTCGATGTCATCCACAAAGTCGGTACCGGGAAAAACAAAGTTGCCGCGATGGGATTCCTGCCGTCGATTCACCAGGTGAACGCGGGAGGCTTGTTCATTCAGAATTTTGGCTTGGCGTCTATGGAAATAGTCGCGGATGGGGTCAAAAAGTGCCATGCGCCCTTCTGCCTCTAAAAGTGGTGATAACGTATTTTATCACCATAAATAGGGAAAGGTTCAGATCAGCTTTCGAGACTGGCGTCTAGCTGAGATTTTTATGATTTTGCGTGTACGTATTCAGGAAACGCTTCTTCAAATTCTGGATCTCCAAGCGCGATACGTGTCATTGCCACCACGGCAATCGTCCCTTTGATCTCGCCGGTCGAGGCGTCGTGTTTCAGGCGAACTTCTGCGGAGGAACTGCTAAATGCCCAGGCTTCTACGTAGGCTATGTAGGCAAGTGAGGTTTCGGCAGTCTGGTCATCGTGGCCCATAAACCCTCTCGGAATCGGCAGGTAAACACTACTGGCTAGGATCGGATATGCCTGCACCTTCGGACAGGTTACAGGCCATGAATTTCATCGTTCATAAAGCAGATTAAATCACTACCCAGTTGCCTTGTGAGTCGTGCTTTTGATGCAGCACTGGGGACAGCTTTGTAAAACGAAAACTCATGTTCAGACGAGTATTGACGAATAATCAAATGGGTTTTTACCAAGCGCTTTAACTGACGTAAGCGCGTGACTTCATCAACCATTTGACTTATTGCAGCAACGAACCACTCATCAGGATCGGCTGGTTCTGTACAGACTTGACCAGCGAGGCTTGGCGTCAGTTGGTACCCTTTCGATTTAAGGCTGCTCACGAGAGCGACTTGTTTATCAATAGGTACATCGCAAGCTGTAACAGCACCATTTCCAGTGTTGCTGACTGTGCCTATTTTCTTGTTATCGCAGTAGACTTTGCATGACCAAGCAAGCCCGTGACTAGTCTCCTCTTCACTGTATCCTTTCAATGTAAGCGCAACAGCCCTGAATGCCTTTATGTTCTCATACCCTTTCATAGTCACCTCCGTGGACATCGGTGTCCATTATATCTGGTTTCTTCCGTATTGTAGGCATTATACGGAACGCGGGGGCTAAATAAAAAGCCCCCGTTGCCCTAAATGATCGTGTGTATGCAAAAAACTGACAGTACCACCATCATTATCAAGCTGATAATAATAGGTTTTTTGATTCGCACCTGCCGATTGCTTGCAAGAGTTACGATAACCACTGCAGAACTGATTAGTGGTACCAGCCATCCAACAGGAGCTTTCATCAATATCGAAATAACTATCTCAAGAGGATTGCTTGACTGATGAGTTGAAGCCCAGAAAGGCATGTTGCCGCTGCCAAGAATAAATCCAGCAGTTAGGCACAGCGCTCCGAATGCAATTAATCCAACACACACCCAACCCCAGGCTTGCCAACGGGCAGTGTCTGCTACTTTCATAGCAACAAGTTGACTTGTTTGGGCAACAGCAGAAGACAGTGTACTTAATGCTTTTTTACTTTCAGCATCAACTATTTCAGCAATCAGTTCACGTTGCTTTTCGATAACTACATCTACCTGGCCTGCAATCAGAGCCGGATACTTGCTATATAATGTGTCGTACGATTCCAAAGCCATCAGAATCATCCACATAGCATCATTATCACGTATGTTGAGTGCGTTTTTCACACGGTATAATCGTTCGACTTCTTTGTCAGAAGGCTGACGACCGAGTAACGCTTTAAAACTACTTTCGATGTCATCCATCGATCACCTCACCAATCATTCGTGCCGCATCACGCCGCCACCTTGATAATTCGGCACGATTGCCGATAGGAAGTTCGATCATTGCTTGTGAAACCGACAACCGTTTGCTGTAGAGATCATCACTAACCCTGTCCGCAAGATCTGGTAGCAAAAGAGATTTTCCACCTTCACTTTCAATCATTTCCCGTGTTTTAGAGAAATTGTAGAGTTCAAACTTCTGCTCGTTACCGAAGTATCCGTTTCGGATCACATGAACCTTCGTACCAGGCAGAGCGTCTCGATACTCTTTTAGGAGTTCCAGGCTGTCCCTCTGACGATTGATCACCCATAGCGTTGTCAATTCACGGCCCAGCTCCACGAGTGTGCTATTCAGTGTCTCGCCATATGCAACAACACCTTTGTTATTTCGTGCTGCTGTGTTGATCACTACGACATGATCTTTGAACTCATCGCAGGCGTTTACAAGATCAATCCAGCCATTTGCATCATCAAGGTCAATCAGTCGAGTTTCAATTTGATCCTTGTACATTTTCCAAACGTCTGGATTAGATGTGTCCGATTCAATAAGCAGAACCTTCACGCCTGCTTGTTCGAGCGCATCAACGAGGGCAATCGTAGTGAAGGTTTTCCCTACACCGCCTTTACCCCCGCCAACGAAATAAATATCACCTTTTTTAGCTTCTTTAGATTTCATCAGTATCGTCCTTAGGTGTGAAACTACCTGGTGGAACCGGAGTTACTCCGGTTGAATTTTTCGTGCTGCTCGCTGGTTTGGATTCGACCCCAGGAACGGCTTTTTCAGATGCTTTTTTCTTGTCCCCACGGCTGGTGGTTGCTGATGATCGGCGCGGTTTATTGGTTGACCGAGAATTCGACTTCGCTGGAGAAACCTTCACCTTCGTGAGATAGCTTTTCAGCGTCGTAGGAGCGATCTCCAATCCACTCTCCCTGAGGATCTCTGTAATTTTCTCGATGCTGTACCCTCGAGACTGCAAGTCTCGAATAGACGAAGCCATCATCCGTATTGCTTCAAGATTTGAAATCTTTCGATCTGGATCTTCCACCTGAGGCATCTCCTCAAGCTTTCCCTTGAGTATCTCAATCTGCGAAACGCTGATCGCCATTCGCCTTTCCTCGAAACGTGCATTTACCCCGATTGTATGGGCATCTCTTGCGCAGTCAAGGTCCGTACGATAGCCTGCATACGAAATGCGGTCTAGAATTTAGGACAGGGTAGGGTTTGTACTCCCGCCATAAATGGCGTACGTACAACCGGCCTCGCTGCAGTCGTTTCACTCCCTTGCGCGGCCTACCTCCCTGCTCAGGGCTACGCCCCGAGACCCCTTGAACAGCGAAGGACCTATTTATGAGTACGAGTGAACAGCGGCGTCGAACCGGCCGCCTGCCACCTATTAGGTGTTTTGAGGATGAGGAAGAAATCGTTAGGCAGAAAGCCCATGACTGCGGCCAGAGCGTGGGGCAGTTCATGCTTGCGACTGCTCTGAATAGGCGCACGCGTAGCAAGGTCGACGGGCACATCCTCAACGAGCTGCGGAGGCTTGGGGGCCTTCAAAAGCACCTGTACAACGAAAGCGGGGGCAGGCATTCCAAGGAGTTGGCAGAGATTCTTGTTGAGCTGAAGCAAGCCATCATAAGGATTGGTTCTTAATGCTCGCCAAAGTCCCACCGCGCAGGGCTGATGGTAAATCCAGTTTTGCCGATTTGGTCCAATATGCGACACAACGAGACGATGAAAAAAAGGAACTGACTGATGAGCTCGATCCAGGCTACAGCCGAAGAGACAACGCAATTCTTGAGTCTGCTAGAGCGCATCTCGAAAGAGCAGCAAACAATCTGCGAGCGACTGGACGAATTAGCCTTACTGATGCAGATGCCATCAGAGGGCGTCTTGGAAGTGCTCGAAGGGCTCTTGATACCGATGGGCGTAGACATGTCACGTCTCAACACGAAGTTCCAGGAGACGCTGACCGAAGTGGTAACCAACAGCTCCAAAAGGTAGATTCCGATGAACATGAAAGAAGCATTGCCGCTGCTCGAAACCATCTTGCAACAGCAGCAAGTTATCTCCGACAAGCTACAAGAAATCATCCTGACTTTGCGGCACGAGCCAGAGCCCGTCGAACCGCAATTGCGTTTCATGCTTCAGCCTCTCAACGAAGGAATCGAGCAGATGAACAAGCAGCTCTAGCCGAACTAGAAACAGGCTCTTTGTTAGGTGACTCGATCAACGAGAAATCGTCTTCAGGCGTTTCCTGTCAGCACAACTGTTTGAGTCTTGAAACAGCTGCAGCTGAGATGAGAGCAGTTGCCGCTCAAAATGCCAGAGTTAAAGATCCTGTTTACCATGTGATTTTGAGTTGGCCATCTGACGAATTTCCAACTGATGAGCAGGCTTTTGCTTCTGGTCTTCATGCCATGGAAGCTGTAGGCATGAAAGATCATCAATACGTGTTTGCGATTCATCACGATACCGATAACGTACATCTCCATATGACCGTAAATAGAGTTCATCCTGACTCGTTCAATGCTGTGTATCCGGACCGTGATTATTTTCGTCTGGATTATGCAATGCGTGAGCTGGAGTTGCGGTACGGCTTGAAACACGACAATGGACCTAATGTCGTTGTTCATGAAAATGGAAGTCCTATTATTCAGTGGGCGTCCAGTAAGGCAAAACAGCAGGGCAAGATACCAACAAAGGCTGCTGACATGGAGCGTCATGCAGATCAACAAAGTCTTCACTCCTATGCCCGTGGCGAACCACGTAAGCAAATTGCTAAATTGCTAAAATCAGAAAAAATGACATGGCAAACACTCCATGTGCAATTAGCTAAATTTGGACTGGGTATTCGTCCTAAAGGTCGTGGGCTTGCAATCTTTGATTTTGATGATGTCTCAGCGACAGGAATTAAAGCAAGCGACATGCACGAGCAGTTGTCACTAGCGCGTCTGGTTAAACGACTTGGTGAATATCAAGAGCGAGAGTTGCCTAAAGACTTTGTGACCGCCTCTGCTTACAATAAATTCGCTAGCCCTAAGCGCGATCCTATTGAGCGGCAAAATCGCCGTGAAGAGCGTGCACAGCTTCGTAAAGCGACACGGGCACGTTATGATGCATACCGTGTTGCGTTTGTTACACGCCGAATTGATAAAGAGTGGGTCAAGCAACAATTTATGATGATCCGCGATCAAGCCCGCCAGCAACGGGCAGATATAAAGTCACGAATCAAACATCCACTTGATCGTAAAGCATTCTACAGTATTCTTGCTTTTGAAACATTAAGGTCGCGTGAGGAACTCAAGACTAAAATCCAATTGTTACGTCGCGAATTAAAGAGTGATCCTTCGAATAAGAAGCTTACATTCCGTGAGTGGGTAGAGCGTGAGGCTTCTAACGGCGATCCTGGTGCGATTAGTCAGTTGCGTGGATTTACCTATGGCGATAGACGCAAAGCGAATACGGAAGGTAATGCGATCATTTTTGCAGGGGATGTTGATCCTACTTCAAGTTCAAATTTGTTTTCCGCTGGCACTGTCCGCCGTGATGGGGCCGTAGTTTTTCGTAGGGGTGAAGGAGATCCGGGTTTTGTGGATCACGGCGGGAAGGTTTCTTTCCCTGGAGGCCTCCTCGACGACGAGCTGCTCGCCCATGCACTTGATGACACGCGTACTCGGTGGGAGCGGCCTATTGAGATAAAAGGTACCCCCGAATTCGTTGACGCGGCTTTAAAGGCACTCATTGAACGTGGTTACTCCGGTGATCTAGCCGATCCGACCTTGAACGCTCGGCTCAAAGCTTTGGCTGACCAGCAGGCCGTGGCGAAGGCCAGGCCTATAAAACGCGGGCCACGTGCATAACAAACGTTGTTATGCTGTTTTCCGTATTGTAGTATTCATACGAAATCAACGGAGATAATCCTATGGACCTGAACCGATACCCGTTTGTCGCGTTGCTTGCTGCACTCGCTCTGACAGGTTGTGCTTCCAAGCAGCCTGACGTCAGCGCCCAGGCTTTAATCGATCAGCAAATTCTCGAAGCTTCTCAGAAAATCCAAGCTGCGCAGGTCGACCTGTACCAGGCTGGTGCTTTGAACAGTCGTGTGGTGATGCGCAATCCCAACACCGATTTGAACGACAAACAATTCGTAACCATCAGCTGGCAAGGTGATGCCGTGCAGCTGCTCACGAAGCTCGCACAAGACCGCGGCGAGCGTTTTGAGTTTATGGG
Organism: Pseudomonas sp. A125; assembly: GCF_055409485.1. Classification (NCBI taxonomy): domain Bacteria; kingdom Pseudomonadati; phylum Pseudomonadota; class Gammaproteobacteria; order Pseudomonadales; family Pseudomonadaceae; genus Pseudomonas; species Pseudomonas sp. A125. The sequence goes on along the minus strand of NZ_JBUZVP010000039.1, from coordinate 40,178 downwards.
CTTACGCATGCCGTTGCCTGTGAACATCGACGTCAAGGGCGTGCAGTATCAGACAGTTCTTTCCATGCTGCGCGCGCAGATCGGGTACCGTGCCGTCATTACTGAGGCCCCAGGTAAACTGGTCCTGCAGTACAACCGGCCCCAAGGCTGAATAGGGGGACTTCTATGAAACGGTTTATGTTCGCGGTTCTCCCTTTGATGGTTTCCTTCGCCACGCACGCTGCAGAGGAGCCTGTGCTCGATCCTTCGAGTAGCGATACAAAGTCCATGGTTGAAACGTCGCCTCCAGATCTAGACGCTCTGCTCAATCCTCAATCCCAAGCGACTACCAAAGTGACCGATATCCGCTCTCAGCTGCTATCGGGCGTTGGTCATACAGTGGGCTTTCGCGGGGGAATGGCTGCTCGTGGTCACGAGCTGGTTGACGGGCTTAACAGCCGGGAACCGGCTCTAGACGCTATGTACAAATTCGCCCCGATGATTGCCAAAAACGGGACGCTGCCTCCGGTTATCGTTGAAGCTCGTGACCTGTCAGCTTTTACCCCGGATCAGATCCGTACCGCTAATCGCGTATACAAGATTGAGCGCGAAGAACGCTTTGTGAGCGTCCCTCCCACCTGGCGGGACTATCTTTACGTTGGATTACCCGTTCGCCAGTCAGTAGAGCTCCCGGCTTTTGAAGCTCGACCGCAGGATGATGCAGAAGACCAGATCTGGAAAAAGGCAGTCCGTGAAGGTTGGGCTGATGGTTACAAGCAAGCGGACGCGATTCTTGAAGCGAATTTTCATCGCCTCACTCGCGATTACACCGGCATGCACCTTTATTCAACCTTGCTCCAGGCTGACATGATCACGACTACTCGTGTAGCTGAATCCCAGCAGACCGTGACCGGTGATAGTAAGCAAATGATGTTGGGCGACAAGCTGCGTAGGGTTACAGACAAGGCTAAGTTCGTTACGGATCCTGGTAAGTGGCGTCCAAGCGTCAAAAAGGATGCAGCAAAACCGAATCCTGTAGTGGCGCCTACCGCTCCGGTGCCGGCGCAATGATTCAACCGGTTTTGGAGCCCTTCAATTTCGAGGGTGATCTCGGTCCACACAGCTTTCGCAGATTCCTAAAATACTGCGCGGACAAAGGCGTTTCAGACGTATTGGTGCAAGGCGGCGACTATATCTGGGCGGAACTGCATGGCAGGCAGCTTCGAGCATCCGTCTCTACTGTGAAACAGGGGCAGCTTTCAGTCTTGATTGCTTCCCTGTGGTCACCTGAGATTGAGAGCCTGATAAAGCAAGGCGACGAAGGCGTTGACCGCGCTCTTGAGATCACCGGCAGCGATATCGGGCTTGAGCGCGGTTTGACACTTCGCTTCCGCACCAACTTTGTTCAGGCCCGCATTGCGAACCTGGATGAAGCGTACTCGATCACCATGCGTGTGATTCCTGTCGACCTCCCCGATATCCATAAAATGGGGATCGAGCCTGATCTGTTTGAAGAGCTTTTTCCGGAATCCGGATTGGTTGTCGTCTGTGGTCCGACCGGCTCAGGAAAGACGACCTTGCAAGCTGGTATCTATGGACACATCGGCGTTGTGATGCCTGATCGTAAGGTCATCACATTCGATGATCCTATTGAGTACGTCCTCGGTGGGCCACACTGGAAAGGACCTCAACCGGCCCAGTCGCAAATTGGCCGGGACATAAAAGACTTTCCAAAAGCAATGCGTAACGCCGTACGACGCAAGCCAAGTATCATTGGGATTGGTGAGGCTCGTGACCGTGTTTCTATCGAGGCGATGGTTGAAGCCAGCTTATCTGGGCACACGTGTTACGCCACAATGCACACGGAGTCTGTAGCAGAGACTATTAACCGGGCCATTCAAACCTACCCACCTGAGCAACAATCTGGGATTGCATCTCGGCTCGCTGGTGCGTTGCGGGTTATCATCGTGCAAAGGCTTCTTAAAACGACTGATGGCAAACGTGCTGCGATTCGAGAGTACCTGGTCTTTGATCGGGAGTTCAGGTCGAAAATGCAAACCCTCCCGTATAACGAGTGGGCAATGTTGATACGGACCAAGCTTGAGGAGGCCGAGGCCACTCTTGATGACAAAGCTTGGAAGCTGCTTCAGGACGGCAGGATCCTGCAGGATGATTTTGTCGGTGTTGCAGGCATGAAGGAATTCAGAAGGCGCTCGCTGAGCGCGCAGGAGAGTTAGACCTATGCCTTCGCTTTGGAGAGCTGCCTCAGAACCGTTGACCGCTTTCGGCATTCCGGTGTCAGCATACTTGCCATTGTTCGGTTGGATGTATTTTCCGAGCTGGACCACCTTCTACATTGCAGTAGGTGTCATCATCTCGTTTGGCATTTTGGCCAAGCTTGGTTGGACCCTCAGTGTTTGTTGGAATAAGTTTTTGGGCTTCTTACGTGGTGGGGTGATCTACGCCAGGCCCTGGTGGTTCAGAAAGCGTTTTCGAGACTAAAAAAAACCGCCCGAAGGCGGTTTTTTATTTTGTCGTGCATCAGTACGACTCACCGGCTACGTGGTCCCCTATCTTTCAGGGACGGAGAACCGACCCCTGCAACCGCTGAATCTACCTGGCTTGGATTCGGCGGCTCTAGGGTAATGCGGATACCGGGATTCAGCCTGCATGAAGCCTCTTTGATTGAATCCCAATGCGAATGGGGGACAATCCCCACCGTCAATGGCTTTTCGCTAATGGTTAATTTTGCTGGATAAGCAATCACCTTCATATGCTCCCAACCCGGGGCCTCAATGAGCGAAGACACCAGATCCGGCCTTTGCTGCAACAGCAAATGAGGTTTGGCCAACTCCAGCTTGCTTGGAGTGATCCCTTCTTTGGCCAGGCGTTCATGGAGCACTGCCTGGAGGTTATCCATCATGCTCCTGGACATCCTCGCGAACGATATAAAATCATGATTTGGAATATCGTCAGGTCGCATCATGTTGGGGTTCTGTTTTTGATCCAGTTCAACCAAAAAATCGACGACCGTGAACTGGAGTCTGTTTTTGTCCGCATATGCACGTGCAGCCATGAAACCATCTTGCTTGCTTTGATAGCCGTACAACGCTGGAAATGCGCCCGAAATAGGTGCGTTAGTCGGCACGCCACAGTCTTTGAGGGCAATAGCCCTCGGCGCTGGGCCGGAAAAAAAATAGACGCTAGATAACTCAATAATATGTGAGTCTGGCTTATCAGTCGTGCTCACCTATGCCACCTTGTTTTGACCAACCCTGAATCAAGACCTTTTCAACCTTCTGGCGATCTCCTACGTTGCTCGCTACATCCTGCATCAAGCGTTTGCATTGCTTAGGAGTAAGCGCAAGTCTCTTGAGCGCTTCGATCCATCGCATCACCGGCCTACCTGGCTTGCCATCATGCAACATTAGACGATAAACCGAGGGTGGGGATCTTCCAATCAGAGTCGCGAAGGCGTCTCGATCTTGGGGGGAATCCTGTAACCCTAAAAACTCATAAAACTCCCTGATGTCCAGCGGTGGCTGAACAGGCGACGATGCAGGGTGTTGACGGTACAGATGCAGCAGCATTGCAATCACTGGATCACTTATTTGCTCTGCTGACTGCTCAGGATTCGTCAATTCCTCCCATTTGGCCTTCTGCAGACCAAAGGCATCCGCTGCCGCAACCTTGGTCAGACCATTTTCGATTCGCCATCTCTCCAAATCTGTCCCACAGATCGGGTGAATCTCATCAGTGTCGATAGACATTTGCTCCCCTCAAATGAAGCTGTAAAGCGCCTGCCTCGGCCTCTGTACACGGTTCTTCCAAATCCGTGCTATTTTGAATAATATACACAATACGAAATTTAAGCAGCCACGGTCCAGCCCGAAAGCGGTCAATGTGAAGCTCGCAACTTCACGCTTAGCTTGCGGCGTAACGGGCAAAGGACTCCCCACCACCTCCACAGAGGCAGGAGCGCCCATGAGCGTTGAATCAGAAGCTTTACTGCAAGAGTTTCGCCAAGCTGTGTACGAAAAACACAGCTCGCCACAAACGGCGATGGAATCCTCTCCGGATGGCGCCATTCGGCATCGTGCCGAGGCGTATCAAGCTTGGTTTCAGAGTAGCCAAGCTGACGGTGAAAGCTCCACAATCCCAGATACCCTACTGCGGCACTGGGTCGTTGCTGACATCACGTCCTGGCGTTCAGTAGAACCTAATTCCGCAGAAAATGCTGTCACCGCATTACATCGTAATGTTTTTGCATACGATACATATGCAAAATTGCTAAAGGAACTGCACCAAGAGGTCTATGACCAAATAATTTCGCGTTCTGAGGTAGCTGAAACGATTAATGGCTTCAGCAACGCAAGCGCGCCAGGAGACGAACCGGCAAAAACCGATCCGAGTGTGATTCTCAGTGAGCTGCTCAAGGACATCACTTACCGTGAGCGTGCAGACGGAAGCGTCCTCTACCTTTTGAAGGAACAGCCGATTTTCGTCGATCACGGGCAACAGATCCTCATGGAGGCGAAGGCCCAAGATGACGAACTGGCCATTCTTGCGGCGCTACACATGGCGAAGCAAAAATTTGGCGGGTCTATCGAGTTGACCGGATCGGACGAGTTCAAACGTCGGGCTCTTGAGGTGATGATCAAGCACGATGTGCAGGTGGAGCTCAAGAATCCAGCACAAGAAGCTTTGCGCCGGGAGATGATGGGGTTGCCGCCTGTAGGGGACTCAGCTCCCGGACAGGATAATGCGCCGGCACCTGATCCAGCCGCCACTCAGAATCAGCCGTCTCAACCCCGACCATCAGCTTCGGCAAATCCCAATTCCGCAGCCGATGCCACTATCCCGGTTGCGACTGCAGCTGAGCCAGTGAACCACTACAAAGGTGAGCTACTGGAGTTTGGCTCCGCGCCTTACCAGTTCGATATCTCAAATAGCCGCAGCTTCTACGTCACCCTCAAAAACTCTGACGGTGAATCCAGGACCACTTGGGGTGTGGATCTGGAGCGAGTAATCGAAGAACTCGGCGTAGGTCGCGGCGATCAAGTCGAGCTGACTAACCTCGGTCGCAAGGACGTAACCATTGAGGTGCCTGTCCGGGACAAAGCAGGGCAAGTCCTTCGATACGAGGAACGTAAGACCCACCGCAATGAGTGGGGCATTGAAGTGACTGCAAAGGCACCCGCTGATGTGACCCCACCTGCCCCACTTGAGCCAGGCGAATCCGCAATCAAGGCTCATGATGCCAAATGGCTGAATGATATGGGCGTGCCTGTCGAAGCATTTGAAACACATCCGAAAATGCTTGCGATGCGTGGTGAGGATCATGCTGTTCTTCTGCTCAATGGTGTCGAAACCACTGCTGAAGGCTTTGCCACAGTCGAAAGACTGATGGCTCAGCAAACGTATAGAGCGGCCTTCATGGCTTCGTTTGAAGCCGAATTCGGACGATACAACAACCATTTCCAAAAGCAGCTTGCTGATTCTGAAGGGTACGCAATTGCAAACGAAATGCTCGCTGACGCTGAGAGCAAATATGGTCCGATCCCATTAGCCGTGATCGACTCCGAAGCGCACATCCAGGATGCTATGGCGAAAGGCGATATTGACGCCGTTATCGACGCTATCGATGCGTACGATCGCCAATACCTCGCGTCACTGGAAAGCCACCGTCAGACCGTTGAAGCTCAAAGCAATCAACAAGCTGCGAGTGGTGGCTTTGTCGAAGTGGGTGAACCGACTCCACAGCCCTCAGCAATAGACGAAAATTCCACCACTGGCAGTGAGCCGACGCTCACTGATGAGCCGTTGCATTTCTTACATAACGGCCAGTCTGCCGAGATTGATTTGACCCGCTACGTCCAGCAGCCTCCATCTCTGGAAGAAAATGGTCAGCCATCCAGTGAATTAGTGGATCACACGCTGAATTCAGCTTCGCCGCTTTACTTCACCCACAACGGTGAACCAGCTGAAATCGACCTGAGCCGTTTTGCCCAATCTCCCGCTACAGACTTGTCGGTTGCACCTGAAAGCCTCCCTCAACACGCCGCTGGGCCTGCAGGCTTGACAGAAAAATCTGGCATTCCCTTTTCAGAGCGAGATCTGCAATACGCGGCCAACCTGGTTCCTGTTGAGGCCCATTCCTGGTGGGACGTGCAGCGAGTGGCCATTGAATCGTGGGGCAGGTCTTTGGAGGAAATGGAGGCGGATCTCCAAGTCCTTGGGCCTGAGCCAAAGGTCGATCAAATCATCTGGTTCGACAAGGCTGGCCGTCAAATGCCTGCGCCTGTCGATGAGGTTGAGTGGCTTGCGAAGCAGGCTTTAACGGTTTCGCAAAACGATGAATCGAATGGTTTTGTCAGTGGTGACAACAACGAGTTGCGCGGGCGCGGCGCGGCGAGCTTGTTCCCAAGCGCAGATGGTGTGATTGAACTCAATCCAGAGGAGGCCGATATGGCACAGTCCGATTCCAATGCAGAGAAAGAACCCAAACTCATCCTTCGGGGTGTTACCAAGCTCGCTGATGACTCATTCGACACAACGGTCCTGCTTTACCAGGGTAAAGGCGACTACCTGCAGGGCTTCGTGAAGGTCGATGGAATAAAGCACCAGGTGCTTGCCTTCATGAATGAACGCCATCCAGATCCTTCGACGGGCGAAATCAAGCCAAACTTCATCACGCTTTCAGAGCCAAGCAAATCAGGCACTGATGATGATTCCAAATGGAATCAAATCGGCTACGGCAATGCAGTAAATCGCCGTGGCGACGGTAAACAGGTTCACTTTGATGAGGTCTTGTTTAACGTCGGAGGTACCATTGTGAAGGCTAAGGAGACAAAACACGTCGACGAGTCGCTCCACCAAAAGCTGGGCTTTCTTGAGCCTCGCAAGGAGCGCGAGAAGCCAGCCGCCACCCCAAAAGATGAAGTGCCGGCCGCTGGACCCGTAAGCGACGCAACAGCCCCGGCGCCATCCACTAAAAAACGAGTACGAGCTTAATGCTCGCCCGCTTCCTGGTTACGAGAGGACCTGTAATGAAACCACTCACTCGCACGCTACTGGTTGTGCTTCTTATGTGTTCCTCCATCGGCGTACAAGCAGCCACTTGCCGCAGCGGTGAAGCGGCAATGCGCGGTGGCGAAGCAGGTCTGTCTCGTGACCAGTCAGCGGCGGACTCTAACGAAACAGCTGAGAAAACCTCATCCGATATCTTGGGGAAATGCATTGGTGGTATCACCGGCATATTCGGCACGACTAGCTTCCCTGATCTCTCGGCAATCTGGCAGATGATCAAAGACAAGGTGTGCTCAATCGCTAGCTCTCAAGTGCGCGGCGTGGTGTCCCAGGTCAACGGTGAAATCAATGGCGTCATGACTCAGGTGAACGGTGCCGTGACTGACACGATCAACCAAACCGGTGTCAACGACACGGGAATGGGCACTGTGATCAGCAGCGGTGACACGAATATCAGCGGTCCATCCGTGCAAAACACCAAAAGCTCCGGCTCTACGGACTCTGCGTTTTGGAATGACATCTGGAAGTAATAACCATGGAGGTGGCCGTCATGAAACAGATCGAGGAATTGGCAAGCAAGCAGTTAGAAGCTGGGGGGCTGATCTTGGCTCTCCCACCTAAAGTCATGCTCGACATTGAGCAATATCGGATTGCACGCAATGAAGCTCTGGCATGCAACGATGACAACAACCTTCTGCTCGTGGAGGAGCTGAGTCAGCGGTGGCAAACCGAAGCTATGAATTTGGCTCGTTGGTTGTCCGCTCAGTTCCCTGATGACGAGCGGTCAGTGGAGTAGATTCATGAACCGACCTCAGACCACTGCAGATCTGCTAATAAAACACTCATGGCCTGCTGGGCAGACCATGGACGTGGCTTGTCCAAACTGTGCAGCTACGGTGGCCACGCAGATCAGTGTCGTTCGTGAAGACGACCTGCCGTTAAGGCCCGAAGACTGTGAGGACTGCAACGCCCAGTTCGAGGTTTACCCGGACGGCAAAACCGTTTTGGTATCAGCTCCCGCATCAGGCCAGCTTAGTGATCGTGCACTGAAGGCAATCAAGTTTTTTGAATCACTTACATTCGACCCTAACGGGCCCCGGGATTGGCCATTCACCACAGAGGTTGAAACTCTGGTGACAGTTGCCTGGCTACACGAGTTTGAGGACGGCACTCTACAGTTCTTAGATGCTGATCAGCAGCCGCCGCATGTCTACAGCCCGCGCCTGGATCCTGAAGCGCTGGAGCGATTTTGCGAAACGAACATCGATGCGTACCGATCTTTCCATGACAAGCACGAAGTAGCACTTGATCGTCGCGAGTCCGTGGCCATGACTCCTTTTTGGTAATAGAGAAATCCGCTGCCACCAATGAGAGGAAATACCATGGACTTAGTTGCTCGCAGAGCCGTCGAGAAAAGCATCATCATCGCAGCCGCAGAAGGCTTGATTGCTGCTGGGTGCACAGTTTCGGTTATTGAAGGTGAAAAGGTATTTCTTACAGATAGCTCAGACCCCGTCGCGATTGATACAGCTTTGCACGCATCGGGGGAGCCAGGTTTCCTGGTTAAAAGACTAATCGACGGGGTTCTACAAGAAGGTTGGGTCGATTTTGTCGGAAATACGGGCATTGAAATCATCACAGCAGACACCAAGCTGAAACTAGGCAGTGCATTGCAGGCGGCCAACGCATTAGCCTTAAAGCTGCGCGCCGAGCAAGTCGAGGGCAGAGGAAGCGAAGTGGATCTTCGTAACTTGGACATTGAATCAACGGATATAACACGAGCAATACGCCAACTTCGCAAGCACGGTTTCAGAATCATACGCAATGATTTGATCCCAGTGAGTCCTCATCAACTTTACGAAGACACCACGGCTGTAGCGTGCGACATGCTTGGTATGGTTCCAAGCCGATTTAACAGAGCTTCGCTGCAAGTGCAGAGGATCGCGTTAGCAATCGAAAATAATCTATGTGAACCCGACGATACGCATCTAACGAAGGATCAACCCAATGAGTGATAAAACTGAGCAGTTGCCGCAGCTTCCACAGGGTTTGCGAACCGAGCTTCACGTTGTCAGCAATAAAGGAATGACCGGTAACAAATCGTGGGTTCTGCGCGACTTGAAGACGGATGAGCTGTATGAGCTTACGCCCAGCACCATTTCGGGTTGGGACATCCCCGAGGGCCAGCTCGACGGCCCTGGCATCATCGTAACGATGGTGCCCGATTGCGTAACGCTGCAGCTGAGCAATGGACAGCTGTATCGCGACCTCCCCCCCCCTGATGCTCTGCGTTTGAAGAAATAGATCATGCAAAAGATTGATGAGGAAGAGGTTTTGAAAACTGAAAATCAGTCTGGAAACGATCAAAAAAAACGCAATGTTTGGCCGATTGCAGCTGGTTTCGCGATTGGTCTTCTTACCCCATTCGTTTTTTTAGACGAGCCCAGGTCGATCGGTCTATTTTCGCTTTTGGTAGTTTGCGTCACCGGGGGGATGGTTATGGGTTGCGTAATGTCCGTGATCAGCAATTTAGCCAACAGATCATAGGAACAACCGCTGCATACCACCGGCCCTTTACGGGCCTTTTGCAGTACCAGGGTGCGGTGTACGCGTCCGTGAAATCGGCAGGTATCCTAATGCTCATTGCTTCCAAAAGCGGCTGTATCTCAGTGTCAAAACTGGTTAGTGAAACGGACAACGTTTGGACGCTAGAGGTTGAAAATAGTCTGCATCGTGTCAGCAAAAAGGACAGCCGACAGCGCGCATTCAACGCTATGTCCGACGCCTTGGAATGGGCTGGTGCCGACCAGGAAATGATCGATCATTTTGTTGCTCTTGAAGCTGAAAAATCGGCAGTCAGCAATCAGGTGCTGGGTTGAAGGAAGTATTGCAGCATTACACCAGGTGCCGTTGGCCAGTTGATCGAACACAACAGAAGTAGGTAGGAAAAGCCGACCCCCGCTCATTCCTTGAGCGGGGTGCTTGGGTTTAAGCGCGCATTTTCTTAGCTTCTGGTGCGGCATTCCCCTGCAGCACTGTCGACTTCGGCGTCCACGTCGAGACGTAGTTGTCGTCAGCTTGCATCAGCTTGAGCTCTGTCATCACATCACGTGAGTCATCCCTCAGGTTTTCCAGGCGACTTTGCTGCTGGAATGGTTTCCCCTTTTCTATCTTGGCCTTGGCCAGCTCATCCCTCTCCCCAATCCGGGAGTTTTCAGCGTCAGCTCGCCAAGCTTCAAACCGGTCCAGGAAATTATCAATGCGGCTGATGAAGCCTGGCAGGCTGAATTTGTCGTCGGTTCGATATACCAGGTTATCTGGCTCGTACGAATCGTTGCCTGTAACCGTGAACTGAATCTTGTTCCGGTTGCAGGAGACGTCGATCTCAAATCCCCTGTAGGTGCCAACACGGATGATTGCCGCACGCTGGAAAGTGTCCTCTGCCTTGCGGTCGACGGCCACCTTCATGCTGCCCATGATTGCGCCCAGGAGCTGGTCTTTGTTGTCCTCGCCATAGCTCTTTGCTGCCGTTTTGAACAAGAAGCTGGAACCTGTTCCGGCATCGCGTTTGGCGATCTCGCCATTCCAACGAGCGACCGATCTGTCAGCTCTTTTGTCTGCTTCTTCAAGCCAGGTAATCCTGCTATCCAGGGCATGTTGATTTCGCTTGTAGTTGGAGAACAGCGCCTCCACTTTCTTCAAGTCAGCAGCAAGTTGGACTTGGAGGAAAATAAGCGGATTACCGGTTGCAGCGGCCTTCATCTCTGCAGCGTTGGCAGCTTCGCTGGCCACGTCGTCAATGACACGCTGAAGGCCATCCCCTTTCCGGAACTGCTCGATGCCGGCAGCCTTGTATTCGATGGTCTGCCACATCCGGCTGTCATAGGTCTGTTTGGTCGCATAGCGCAGGATTTCGATCTCAAAACCGTCTGGATCCTGTTCATAGAACATGTTGCCCTGACGCTCGATTCGACCGTCACGTTGTTCAAGATCGCTTGGGCGCCAAGGGGCGTCGACGTGGTGTAGGGCAACCAGTCTGCGTTGTACGTTAGTACCTGCACCCATCTTCGTGGTGGAGCCAAGCAGCACCCGAACATCACCGCGATTCATTTCGTCAAAAAGCTTCGACTTCTGCAGGTCTGTATTGGCTTCATGGATGAATCTTACCTGATCTGCCGGCACGCCCTTGTTGATGAGCTTCGTACGGATCTCCTCGTACACGCTGAACGATGCGTTGCCAGCCAAGATTTCGTCCATGGAGATGACCTCCCCATCGTCGTCATCATCAAGGGAGGCTTCTGGAGCGGTTTCCTGTCGCTTTTTTCCTTTGGGGGTGGAAAGGTCGCAGAATACCAACTGAGTGCCTTGGCGAGCATCCCAAGCCTCCCAGATGCGGTGTACGTTTTCCACGCAGGCATTCACCTTACTGCCAATGAAGTCATCAGAGTCAGGATCGATCAATCGGAAATCTAGCCCCGCCTTCCTGGCATCGTTGGTGATCTTCAGCGGGTTGTCGATGCGCGGATCCCGTGGAAGGTGTTCCATACGGTAGATGATCGAACCCTTGTTCCAGCTCCGGATAACACCGCCGTCAGCACGATGAATTGGCTTACCGTGATCATCCAGTACCTCGGATTGAACACCCATGTATTGGGCTTGTTCATTGGAGCGTTCAACGATGATGTTTTGAGGACGACCGCCTTTAACCCTAGGCACTGGGAATCGTGTCCCTCGTTCTGCGGCCTGTTGTTGCAGATCTGCCCTGGTGATGACGTCCGCAAAGGTTCGGTACATCGTGTTCAGCTCAGGGACATTTTGGAATCTTGAAAATCTTGAATTGAGTCGGTAATTCACACCGGTGGCATCCAGCTCCCAGCCGGTAACCACTTGGCCGAAGGTAGAAGCCCAGGCATCGAAGTGTACGATCCCGCGTTCTTTCAGTTCGTCATACTGCATGTACCGCTGAACGGTATAAAGCTCAGCTATGGTGTTGCTCAAAGGCGTACCAGTAGCAAGGAAGACTCCTCGACCGTCGTACTTCTGCTGCAGGTACCGACATTTAACAAACAGGTCGAAGGCCTTTTCGGAGCCTGTAAGGTTCCCCAGACCGGAAATCCGGCTCAGCGACGTGGTTATGAACAGGTTCTTGAATTCTTGAGCCTCATCAACGACCAGCGCATCGACACCCAGATCTGCAAAGGTCACTGCCTGGTCTTTAGCACCTGTATCGGCTTTTTTCTCCAGGCGTTCCTTCATCCGCTCTTTGGCCTTCTCCATTTCCTTGATGGTGATGCGATCCCCGCGGTCGTTCTTGAGATCGATGATTGCATTGCTCAGGTCGCTAATTTGCTCCTGGAGCAATTTTTCAAGAGTGTCCTGAGGCATCCCGATTTTTTTGAACGAGCTATGTGCAACTACGACGGCATCCCAATCACCCGTTGCGATACGGGCAAACAGGCGCTCGCGGTTTTCCTTTTTGAAATCTGACTTCTCAGCAACCAGGACATTAGCGTCTGGGTAAAGTGAGTAGATAGCGTCTTTCCATTGCAGCAACAGATGGTTGGGCACAACAAGCATCGGCTTGTTCAGAAGCCCCATCCGCTTGCTTTCCATAACGGTCCCAACGCACACCAGTGTCTTGCCGGCGCCGACGACGTGATCGAATAAAGCGGTTCCGTCTTGAATGCCCCGCCAGATCCCATCCTTCTGATGAGGACGCAGCGTGATGTCGAGTGATGCACCAGGTAACTGGAGGTGAGAGCCGTTGTACCGCGATGGAATATTGGTATTGAACCTGTCGTTGTAAAGCCTGGCCAGCTCCACCCGCTGCTCTTTGTCCTCCCAGATCCAGTCAACAAATGCCTGGCGCAATTCATCTGCTTTCTGGTTGGCTGCGGCGGTTTGAGTTTCGTCAACCTGCATGATGGGTTGGCCGCGATCATCTCGGCCGACTTCGGTTTTGACTTGAATTGATCGGTTGGTTAGTACCGCTTCAATCAGTTTGTTTGCCGGGTACGCTTCAGTACCCCAGGTAACACGACACGTCGTGTTGTCACCCTGACCAATATCAGCAATCCATTTTCCGAGCGCTGCCTGGTAGCTGATGCGTCTCTGCACATCACCAAGCAGGTGAACCACGAATTTATCGACGACGGTATCAGGTACCCAGGTTGAACCCAGTTGGACAGAGATGTCGACCGGATCGATGTCTGCAGGTTGAACCGGGCGCAAGGCGTCTACGTTATGCGAAAAGCGCGGGTCTTGCTCTGCAGCCCTGATAGCACCACGAAGCTTAGCTTTCACGTTCCCTGTTAAATACTGGTCTGCTGTCTCCCATCGGTCCTTTCCAGGATTGAAATAAATCAAACCTCGCAGATCAGCAATGATGTCTTCTTCGGAACGACCGCAAAGGCGAACCATGCGTTCCAGGTCAACACGGCCGACCTGGTTCATGGAAACGACTAAGGCATCTGTCGCCGAATCGACATGCCGAACTTCCTGACGAGGTGTCATCACGCGACGGCTGAAAATCGATGCCTTATCAGCTTTTGGGGGACGAGCGGCCACATCATGCTTGCGGGCCATATCTGCTGATATGCCCCGGTCGTAGTTGCTTTCCAGCGCATTCAACAATGGATATTCAGGATCGTCGCACATGGCCAAACGGTTAGCCTGGCTGCTGATATGGCCATGTTTTCGAATGAACCGATCGTACAGCGTGTTGAGTCGAGTCCGGTGCAGATCGAGGTCGCTTTCGATGCCCTCGGATTGTTCTGCTGCCATCAAAGTCCGTAGGGCATTCCTGACCTCGATCATGCCCTTGATTCGGTCGCCTGCACGCTCGTTTTTGGGTGTGATCAGTTGATAATCAGTCTTGGCCAACTGGTCGGGAAGGCGTCGAGCTATTAGGCCAGCCTCGGTGATGAAGTAGGAGCCGACTTTCAGATTCTCAGGAAGTACCAGCTCAGGTTTCTCATCTGCAGCGTCAACCAATTCTGGAGACGAATTAGCTTTGTAAACGTCACGTGGTAATGCTTCCAACCGAGCGGAGATCTCAGCGGCCAGATCCCGACCAGGCTCCCCGATCAAATCAGCGGTGTCTCGGTGCATGTTCCGTGAAATGACCATGCGACCGGCCATCTGCCAAGGGTTTTCAATGAAATACTGGTTGATGGTGATGGGGGCACCTGTCTCACGATCTCGTATATCGCCGACATTTACCCATCGCTTGTCAGTTTCCTCACCAGGTATCGCTTTCTGGAAAAACACAATATCGGTCGTGACTTCCGTCAGCGCGTTCTCTTTGAAAGCAGTGTTTGGCAACCGAATCGCGCCAAGGAAGTGGGATTGTTCAGCGATGTGCTCACGAGCTCTGCCGTTCGCTGCATCCAAAAAGTAGCGACTGACGACTACTCCCATCACGCCACCTGGCTTGAGCTTGTCGAGGGATTTGGCGAGAAAGTAGTTGTGGATGGAGTACCCGCTCAACTCGCGGTGATGGGGATCGTAGAGTGATTGCGAGCCGAAAGGAGGGTTGGCCACGCACGCGTCAAAATAACCGCTGGGAACGACAACATCCTGCAGGCCCCGGTTGAGATAGGTAGCTGTAGGGTAAAGGTGCTTACCTATCTCCGCTGTCAGAGGATCGAGCTCGACTGCAGTAAAGTGGCTTTCTTTCCGAATCCCTTCGGGCATCAAGCCAATAAAGTTGCCAGTGCCGGCAGCTGGCTCGAAGATCTTACCGCCCGGGAATCCAAGCCGCTGCATGCCCTCATAAATCCCCCCAATGACAGCAGCAGAGGTGTAGTGGGCATCTTGAGTCGAGCGCCGAGCTTTCTCAAATTCATCTTGGCTGAGAAGCGCGCCCAGTTCCTGGTACTCCCGCTGCCAAGCCTGATTACGATGGTCGAACGCCTGAGGCAACCCACCCCATCCAACATATTTGACCAGTATTGCCTGTTCTGCTGGTACAGCTGCCCGCTTCTGCTCACGCAGTCGCTGCAGTAGCTGGATCGCCTCTACGTTGTCCCGAAACTTGGCTTTTGCCCCACCTAAACCCAGCGAGTCAGCCGCGGTGATCGCGTAATCGGTTGGTGTTAAAGTTCTGTGTTCACTTCCTGCAGGGCCAGCACTTCGTGCTCGGTCAGGCCGGTTTTGTGCTCCGCTGGGAGGCTGTGGAGTGCTTCCAGTTCCAAGCGTTGCTGCTCCAACACTTTCCCCAGCAGAGTCAGTTCCCCCTCGCTCTCCAGTTGCTTCAACTGCGTGGGGCTGTTCAAGGCCCAACGATCCAGAATTTTCCAAGACTGTGGGCCGAACGACGGAGACTGACGAATTGCCTTGATTGTCTCCGAGTTCAGTTCCCGGCTTGCGATTTCCAACGGTTGGGTTTGATTTGTGATCATGCTGTTCTCCTTGGTCGTCATCGATGTCGAGACCGGCTTCGAGGGTCTCTATGGCGTCTACGGTTTCTTGAAAGGCGAAATCAAAGCCCAATTGGGCTTGATCGTGGGACGGCCTTTTCCTACGCATCGTATAGTACTCCGTCTAGTTCGTATCATAGTCATTATACGAAATGCGTAACAGAGTACAATTCTTACCGGCATTTGAGGATGACCGTCCGCGAATTCAGTGGGATTTTAAGCGTTGTAAGAGGCGCCGTAGCAGCAGGTCGCAGCCACATATTCCGGGTGAAGATGTAGCTGCAGTCGCTGTCCAGTAATGAGCTTTCGGGCAGGTTCTAGATCTTGAGAGAGCACAATCGCAAGGTAGGCAAACAAGAGCTCACGCATCCGATTATTTTTGCTGCTCATATGGCTGATCAGCCCGAGTACAGGATGGTTGAGCGGATTGCCAATCAGTGATTCGCTTTCCGCTTGCAACTGGTCCATCAGGTAAGCCAAAAGCTCCGTGTGTTCATCAGAAAATTTTCGATCAGAGCGTTGCTGCCATTCAGAGAACTCTTCAACGACACAGCTGAGTTCTGCCCAGGTGACTGATTGGTTGGGTAGAGTTTGGGTCGACATTCAGTATCCTCCCGAGAGATTAGGATTGTTTTGTCTGACGATCTGCCATCTCATCAGCTGTTTCGCCATGCAGCGTGTAGAAATCTTTGTCCCGCCAGGCTGCACACATTTCTTCGGGAAGCCCGGTGACCGACGCCATAAAGACTTCGCAATCAGCATCGTCGAATACGGTCATTGCGCCGTTGCGCTTGATGAGATCCGGATATGCCTTTTGGTCTGCCTCCACCACGTCTGCGGGAACCGCATCCGAAACAAGCCCAATGAGACTGATATACCTCCAGTGAGCATCATCCAAGGCTTCAAGCTGATCCGGAGTAGCTTTCATTAATTTTGCAGCAAATTCGTCTGGTTTCATGGCTTGGCCCCTGATGGATTTATCGAGGTTTGATTTGGTTTGGGAGATTGGTACGAATGCTGGGTGCGAGCGTGCGGTTGTAGTCCGCGCGGATAGCCGCAAGCTCCGCGAGATCCCCCTCACTGGCTTGCCGGCGATGCATTTTGGATTGCACAAGATCAAGGGTCAGTTCGAAGGACGATCGCTCGGCCTGCGTCCAGGCTCTCGAACGCTCAGCGTCTACATGAACTCGGCCTTGGACGGGGGTTTGCTGCCAACCACCCGCTATACGTGTGTTGTCGTAGATGTCTGTGCCGCTTCGATTCGTCACGTGCATTCGGTCGACCAAATTGGCGGTTTCCAGCCGATCAACAGTGAGCGGCAGTCCTACAAACGCCAGGTCGTGGTTGGTTCGGTTGGACCAACGCCCAAAGCCATTGGCCTCGTGTTGCAGCTCGTACCGATGGTGAATGCTAAGACGGCTCACCAGGTCATTAACGGCCAACACACGAGCATCGATCCGGTACCCAGCTGATTGCAGCTTGCTGCAGAGCTTTGCCAGGCTGTCTGGATCGCGCATTGTTCCATCGATGACCAGGTTCCTGCGCTCTTTAATGGCCAGGTTCGTGAGTTTCACTGCCCAGCCTGCAGCATCACGATGCGTAAGATCCGCTGCGTCACGGTCATTTTCACGCATCAGCTTGAGTAGGTGGGGGTGATACTTGCGCAGTTCGTCAGCGTCAATCTTGATTGAGTTGCCACCCAGCTCAGTCGTGGCATAACTGCTGAGGGCCGCTTTCCCCGCCCCGGGTTGCCCCCCGAGGATGATTGCAACTGGTTGCTGCACCGGTTTGCTGAGCATCAAAGCGTGCTGGGCAATGTCTTCAAAAATAAGCTGATGCTCTTCGGCCTCAAGCCTGAACTGCGATTGATCGTCTTTAGGGAATGTCTGCTGATGCCTTTCGCCGGATTTGATGCCTTTTGCAATGGCCAGCGCCTCGACACGAAGCTCATGGATGGAAAGTGACTTGTCGTCTATCAGGCCTGTAGCCTTGAGAACCTGTTGTAAAGCTGCACGGGTTCGGTCCCAGGCTCGGCCCAGAAACGTGCGTTCGTCTTCAGCCACAAATGCGAAGACTTCTTCAGCACGGAACAGCTCGCTTTTATCAGCGTAGTTTTTATCAACATAGGCCCAGATATGGCTTAGCGTTGATTCGTTACGCGTTTCAAGAACGCGAGAAAGGAGCGCTCTTTTTTCTTCGGGATCGAAGGTGTTGAGCCCAAAATGCCCGAGGAGCTCGTGGCGCAAGGTTCGGACGATGGCCCCTTCGTCACCCATATTGGAAGCGACAATTGTGATAAGTCCACTTCCTGGATGGTAGGCTCCGTCGATGCGGATTCCGATTTTTTCGCGTGATGCTTGCGGTCCATAAATATCCTCCTGGTTCGCCCTGACAAGATTTCTCAGGGGGATGTTTCCATTATAGTCAGCCAAGAATCGATCAACGACCGCCTGTGCTTCCTTAACGCTCAAACCTTTGCTCTGATCGTCCATGGCCAGTCCTCAAATCTGAGCCCGTACCTGGGCGCCGTAGTTCGCGATTACACGACGTACGGTGTCGACGTCATCTATGGATATTTTGCTACGTTCCAGCACGAGCTCAGCCTGCTCCTGTCGCAATTTTGCAAGGGCCTCAAGGTCGGGCTCAGCCTTAGACCTTTCCTCGTGGATTGCCTGTGATCGTGCCGCGAGTGCGTTCCCGATGGTTTCCATCGCGCATTCGTATTCTGCAACCTGCTGGCTGGTCAATGGACCTGGCATCTGGGAGCCCTCGTGCTGTCGTTTGAATGTTTGGTAAAGCAGAGCAATCCCTGCTGCAAGAAACAGCGCTGCGTGAACCAGCTCGCCCGGGACGTCGAACCCGTGGTGAACTGCAAGCACTGCGTAAGAAAGCCCAATGATCGAGCTGCCAATCGCCACACAGGTACGCCAAATCCGCTGCTTAAGCATCAGCATCGCTCTGCTTATCTTTGACCAAGGTTAGGGTGTAGGCTTCATTCATCACCGTCATCAGATTTTCGGCAGTTTCAGGACTCTGGCAACGGAACAGCACAAGAGCGCCGAGAATCTTCATCGCCCGGTCGATGTGAGCCGGTACAACCAGGTCGAGTGGTTCGACGTTGTAAATGTTCGCAAAGGCCACCCCTTCCGTTCCTGTGATGCTTAGCGTTCTGTCAATCGACGCCGAGACAGCGGGTGGTACTGCAGCTTTGCTCTCATCATCGACCATCATCAACGACACAATGAAGGGTACGCTTTGGCCTTTACCATTCGCGGCGTAATACGCAGGGACAAACTTCATCTCATCTTCGTTGAACATTATTTTTTCTCCCAACGGTTCACATCAAGCGCGAGGAATGGATCTTTCATGCCGCTTTGTTCATCAAGCGACCCGAATGCCGCAATGTTCTTAGCGCGCTCTTTAAGCCAGCTATCAAATATTGACTGGGCCTGTGAATCGGTGACTTTTACGAGCTTTCCATTTTGAGAGAAGAAAACCGGCATCCTGAATGTTTTGCTATTGTCGACCGAAATTGCAACCTCAAACCAGGTGTTGTTGCCATCAGCGACTTTGAAAAATTCAGCGTGCATTCCCTGAATCAGCTGCCGTTGCACGCCTTCCTGCTCATGCTGATTTTTCGACTGATCGCACCCAGCAACAAGGATTGCAAGCAACAGAGGTAACAAACGTATAAACATGTATTGCTCCTTTCTTTCTCACCAACCAGGCGGTGAGTTTGGGTGCGTGATCGAGGCATCAAGAATCGGCGATGACTCAGGGCTCAACCCCCAGGCGTAATATCCAAGCCCAGAGAAATAGTAAGCGGGAGCATCATTGATAGTTCCAATGACCTCTGCGTAATCCATAAAAGCATTCATGACGTCCGACATTCTGAGATCGGGACTGCCGAATGACGTGCGCAATACCTCTTCAGGGCTTGCTGTGAGTCCAGATCCTGCCGTTCCACCCATAACTGACAAGACCCGTAGCCGTGTCCATTCTTGACTGGGCATGCGTTTCATATGACCAAGGACCAATGCTCTGAAATCATCCAGAAAAGGTGCCAAGCTGAGGTCGTGCGCAATAGCATTCTCAATCTGAGGCACGGTCAGCTACCCCTCTTTTCAAACTCAAACTCAACCTTCCAAGCTTCACGGTTGAGCTTGAGTTTTGCGGAAAAAGCACTGTTGTTTTTGGGGCTGACAAAACCACTGAGTTTTTCAGTAATTCCGTCTGTGAGGAGTGCTTTGAGTTCAGCATCATTCAAAGCCCTGCCCAGTAACTCTGAAAACATTTTGAATTTGCATGATGGACACTCAAGCGTCTTCCCTGTGGCTTCGAGAATGCCCGGGCATCGAGGGCAGTTAAGCGGAGCGAGTATTATTTGCTCCTTGGAGGATGTCTCGCTCTTGGATGTATTAGCACCAGAATTTTCAAAGAGAGGCTTGGTCTTGCCGGTGGCACGATCTAATGACAGGCGCGCCGAGAATTTCGTTTTTTTCTCACGGCCTATTAAGTTCTGAAGTAGTCGTGTCTCACCCTTCTTAAGTAAGGCTTCAATATCTTTTGCTCCAAGCAGCTTGCCGAACGCTTCATGCCAGAGGACAAATTTGCATTGGCTGCAAGCAGTACGTTTCCCTTTGTTCTGTAGCTCGCCAGAGCAGTTTGGGCAAGGAATTTGCTCCCCTGGTGAAGGGGGAAGATCTGCCATTTCAGCGACTTTGGCCACCTCAACAACTTCCCGAACGAATCGTTCGGCATATTCCATGAACTCAGAGTGGGTGAGTGTGCCACTAGCGACCTTATCCAGTGACTGTTTGAAATAGCCAGCCTGTGCCGGGTCTTTCACCTTCATGGGAAGAGCATCGATCAGGTTTCTGGCCTGCGCGCTCGTCATGAGTTTTTTCTTGCCCTTCGGCGCAGATACGAAAAGCTCTCGCTTTTTCATATCCGCAATAATCCCGGCACGAGTGGAGGTTGTCCCGATGCCCTCACCTTCTTTGAGGAGTTTACGAAGCTCCGGATCGACTACATACCTGTGCAGGTTCTTCATCGCATCAAGCAGCATGTTGTCGTCAAATCGCGGTGGCGGCGTGGTCATTTGGTCGACCATGCTGCAAGACAAGCACGAGACGCTATCCCCCTCACTCAGCGCTGGCAGCGTCAACGATGGAAGGTTGTCCTCTTCCAGCTCTGTACCATCCAATGGCGGTGGCTCTTGATAGATCGCTTTCCAACCCAATTGTACGGGGGTGGTACCACTGGCCGTAAAAGCTTCACCATCAATATCTACGTGCAGCGTTGCGGCCTGATATTTGTAATCGCTGGCAAACTGAGCCAGGTATGCCCGAACAACCAGGTCGTAAACGTTTCGCTCTCGTTCAGTCCACTCGGCCAGGTTCACTGTTTTTTCGGGAATGGAAGGCACTATGCCGTGGTGCGGAGTTGGCTCCCCGGTCGGTGTGCGAACTTTCGCGTCATCGAATGCAGCCGATTTATGGGAGTGGTTTAGCAGGTCAGCAATCTGGGTCAGGTCAGGACGAATTTGCAGCACTGCCGCTATCACTGCAGGCGCTTCATCGTGATGAGCTTCTGAAAGGTGCCTGACATCCGTTCTTGGATACGTCATGACTTTGTATGTGTCGTACAGCTTCTGAGCCGCTTCCATGACTTCCTGAGCGGAATAGTCATACCGGCTGAAACCTTCCATCTGCAGCTCGTTCATAGAGAGAGGTAGTGGAGGTTTCTTGCTTTTATCGACTACAGCGCTTTCGGTAACAGAACCTGTCTGGCCTTTGACCTTTTCTGCAATGGACTTGGAGACTTGAGTGTCGACCACACGCCCATCATCATCCAGGCCAGATTGATCAGCCCGCGGTTTCCACCGAGCCTGAAAGTCCGGACCTTCGGTTGGTTTCAGTTGTACGGTGACTACTTGATAGGCGTGAGGCTTGAATTCCTCGATCAGCCTGTCGCGCTCCCTGGCTATATAGAGCAGAGGCGTTTGTACGCTCCCAACGGGTAGCAAACCCTGCTGTCCTACCTCACGGCCGCGCAAGGTCATCGCTCTCGTGCCATTCATACCCAGCAACCAGTCGTAGCGACTGCGAGCAAGGCCCCAGCGCCGCCACCCGGTGAACTGAGGTTCTGTGTTATCCCGAATGTTGGCAAGTGACTCTTTGATTTTTGTAGCGTTGTAGTCGTTGATCAGCACCCGACGTACAGGCTTCTTGAATTGGAAGTACTCGAGGGCTTCATCAACAAGGCACTGACCCTCCTCGTCGGAATCACCAAGGTGGTGAACAACATCACACCACTGCAACAATTCTTTAAGCTTTGCGATACGAGCCTTCTTTCGTGGATCTGGCAAAAGCTTCCATGCCCGAGCTCCAGGGATAATAGGTAGATCAGCCATCCGCCAAACCTTTTTCTTGCCGGCTGTCAAAGGCACGTCGTCAGGAAGGTAGTGGTCCGGTGGAGCTTGTTGAAACGCATGGCCATCGAGCCAGATAAACCAATGCTCGCCTCTGCGTGCCCAGCCCGGCCCCTGATCTTCGGTGCGGCCCGGAATGGCCGAATAAATACCCTGAGAAAGCTGGGATTCCTTCTCGGCAATCCACAAAACCTTTTCCATTAAAAACTCCTTCCTGAACGAGGCTGAAATCAGCGTTTTTGCGGATTTGCATAAGGCTGATTCAACTTGCCTTGATTCCGTAGAATGGCTACCATACGGAAAATTATAACCCATTGCTAGGGATCGAGAAAGGACGAAACGATGATTCCATTACCAGTGGCTGAGCCGCCTGTACCGGTTTGTTTGGTTGAAGCGGCGCGAGATTACAGTTTGCCCCTTAGGGGAATGATCGCGCTTTGGATAACCGAGGGCGGCAGTACAGGGACTTTGAGCCCGAACACAAATGGCACGGTCGACCACGGTCCTTTCCAGATCAACACCGTGTGGGCTCAGAAATTAGAGCGTGAATTCGGCGTATCGCCCCAAATGATCACGACGAACTTCTGCTGGTCCGCTCGCGCCGCTGCATACATTTTGCGCTACGAGATTAACCAGGCGAATGGCAGCTTTTGGGATGGGGTTGGGCATTACCACTCCAGGACTCCGAAGTACAAATACCCGTACATCCAGCGTGTTTATAACAATTCGCTCAAGTTCTAGGAGGGCTCATGGCTAGACACGGACAAAATCAATCAGACGGAATGGGGGTCGTATGGCTGGTCATGATTGGCTTGATCGCATTTTTCGGATGGATGTTTTGGCATCGCTGGCACGGCACCATTAGCTACTGGTCGCTCAAGTGGGTTTGGTACCAGCTTGCTGTTTTCGATTGGCCATTTATGCCTGAGGTGATTCGCGAGTGGCGCGCACAAGCTGCGGGTATGGCAATGTATCCATCAAGGGTTACTTTCCCCGAGCTTTTGAGCATTCTCAATAAGGCTGGTTATTTTTACATTCCCATACCGCTTTTCTTCATCGCGAGGGGCTTTCTTGCAGCTCACCGTCACCCGATGAACAAAACGCGCAGGAAGGTCACGGTTGAAACCCTGCCTTGGATCATGTCCAAGCACTCCCCCGCTATCATTCCTTCCCTGTACTACGGCAACCCTCAAACTCTGCTGCTAAACGATGATCCGGTCGAGCATCGCAGCGCTGTGCATCCCGAAGAATGGACGCTTGAGCAAGGACTGATAGTAAATCACAAGTTAGATCGTGAACGCTGCGGACAACTCCTGATCGAGTTCCTAGGCAAGCCGGTCGCGACACTCAACGAATTGAGTCCGACAGAGCGTGCAATGTTCGCAGTGTTCGGCGCTCGCCTCCTCTCGGACGGAAAAGACATCCGCGTAGCCCAGCAGCTCCTGGACGACCTCAACCGCTCTTGTCACACAGGTACGTTTGAAGGGAAAAAAGGGTACCCGGATCTCGGTTTAACTGACGCAGCATTCAAAAAATACTCAGCTCATCCTGACGCTCAGGCCTGGCTCCTCAGACACCCCTACCCCCGAACGATGCTGTTCGCCATGCACAAGGTTGCATCCAAAAGCGGCAAGTTGCCCTCTTCCCAGTTTCGCTGGTTGAAAGGGATGGATCGTAACCTTTTCTATGCCTTGAACATCGGTCTGCGCAAAGCCCCATATCTCGAACAAGGTGCAGTTTTCACTCAGATGCAGTGGGAAGAGTTCGCGGAAAACGTGGGTTATCGCCTTACCGAGCCATTCATTGAAGACGCGATTGATGGCGTCGAAAAATATCTCGCCAAACTAGGTTTGGTCGCCCGACAAGGAGAAACACAATGAAAAATCGCGACAGAATTCGACAGTACGATTCGTCTCTCCATGTCCACTTTGGATCTACCGGCGAGCGCCGTGCAGTTACGGCACTTTCGTTGAACGACAGTCTCCAGGTTCGCCTGGATGGAAAACGTCTGCTCTGGTCCAACTCTGCACAAGGGGAAAATCATGAGTGTTTGCTTGAAGAGTTCGGGTCCGATGCTCTGGCTGGTAATGCTTTTGAAGCAATGCAACATGCGCTCGACCGCTACTCACGGCGCCGTGTGATATTCAGCCGTGTGAAAGGTGCCGTTAAGTGGGGCTTACTGCCGGCGTTCGGTCTGATCTTTGCCCTCGGTTTGAACATGTACGCGGCCCGAATGACCGGTATCACTTCGCAAGCTGCACCTGGACCATCGGGCCAGGTGAATGAGCAGCCTGCTTTCAACCCAGGTGCAATGCAGCCTGGCTTTGCACCGCCACAACAGCCTCAGAATCTCCAGCTTGGTAACATCCCCGGGCTTCCACCAGCTGCTGACCCATCAATCGTCAAGCAAGCCATCAATGCAGGTACCAAGGCTGGTAAATACGCTGTACAGCTTTCTCAGGGGGGTAAAGGGACTGTCTATGTGTTCTCTGATCCATCTTGCCCACATTGCCGCAATTTTGAACCAGAACTTGAAAAGCTCGCTGCTGACTACACCATCCAGCTTTTTCCGGTATCAGTGATCGGCGGGCCTGAGTCCAGTACTGCGATTGCCCAAATGCTTTGCGCTAAACCTGAAGACCGTGCCAATTACTGGAAAAAGATCGTCAAGGGTGATCGCCTCGACGCACCGACTTGCCCCGAAGGCGAAGCCGCCGTATCGGCCAATGACCAGATATTCCGCAAGCTGAATTTCTTGGGCACTCCCACAGTGGTGAACACCAGCGGCGAACAAACTCCGCTGACCCTTCCGAATACCGCCCGGGCCATTTCGCAGTGGCTGGATCAAACAAAGGCGCAGTGAGGATATTCATGGGCAAGTACATCCGGTACACCGATGAATTCCTTGCCCGTGTGCGTGAGGACGCAGACCTGGTGGGGATCATAGGAAGAGACATCACCCTTAAAAAGGCAGGCAAGGCATTTAAGGCGTGCTGCCCTTTTCACGGAGAGAAAACACCCTCTTTTGAGGTATCGCCTGAGCGGAACACATACAAGTGCTATGGGTGCCCCGCACAAGGCGATGCGATCAAGTGGATGATGGAGTTTCACAAACTCCCCTTTCAAGAAGCAGTTGCCGCTGTGGCGTCGGACTCAGGGATCGTGGTTCCTGAATCACAGGTTGATGACTCAGCCGAATCGCAAATGCGCCGAAGTCGCTTGGCGTCTTTAAGCAAAGCCCTGCAAGACGCGTCGCGTTTATACGCGGGTGGCATCGAACGCAGTCCCACAGGTCGCCAGTACCTCACAACCACCCGCAGGCTTTCGGAAGAAACAATTACTTCCTACCAGTTGGGTACCGTCGCGACCGGCGTCGTTGAGCTGTTGGCTAAGCGTCACGATCCAGAAATACTCATTGAGTGCGGGCTGGCCATCCGTGCGGAGGACGGTCGTCTATTTGACCGCTTCCGCAACCGGATCATGATTCCGATCTACAACGAAAGCGGTGCTTTGATCGGGTTTGCAGGACGTTCCATGATCGAAAAGCCCGACCGAACACCCAAGTACCTGAATTCGCCTGAAACTGAGCTTTTTCATAAAGGCAACGAGTTGTATGCGTTGAACGTCGCCAAGTCGGCAATTCGTAGCGCTCGGCACGCTATCGTCGTTGAAGGCTATTTCGATGTGCTCACGGCTCACCAGGCCGGTGACTGCAGAGTGGTGGCCCCCATGGGGACCGCCCTTACAAATACTCAGGCAAGACGGCTATTCAGCAATGCCGACACCGTGACATTTGCCTTCGATGGGGATAAGCCTGGCCGATCTGCTGCGTTACGAGCCTCTGCAGTTGTTTTAGAGGAAATCCGCGACGGTAAAACAGCCCAGTTCCTTTTTCTACCCGAGGGCAGCGACCCCGATCAGCTGATCGCTTCGCATGGGCTTGATGCATGGAACGATGCATTGGCTACAGCATATCCATTGAGCAGGTTTTTGGCCGACTACGTGAAGCACGGCTTGGATATGGACGTACCAGAATCGCAGGTCCGCGCTGCTGAAAAGGCACGCAAAATACTCGCCCGCGTCCGTGAGGCAACCCTCTACAAACAAGCTCTTACCGCTCAGTTCGAAAGAACGATCGGTATGGCGTTGCCCGCCTAGGAGATCACCAAATGTCTCTCGACTCACAACACGAGATCAAGCCTGGCCGCATATCAAGGGACGTGCGCAGCTCTTGGACCAGGTTCAATGTTGCACTGTATCGCCCGAACAACTTCAAGCTTGCACTTTTAGCCATAGCTGGCCTGCTGTTCTATCAGCCAGTCTTGTGGCCGGTCTGGATCCTCTTCTTGTCCATGCTAATCATGGCCTTTAAGGACCAGAAATTTCGCATGCCTATCCGCATGCCCAAAGACATTGGCGGCTTGGATCGAACGGATTATTACGAGGAGCTGGTAGAGGAAAACTTTCTTTGGGGCTTGCTCACAAAGTCGCGGCTTTTTCGCAGGCTCTTAGCTGCTGGGGGCATCATGTACCTCGGTTTTCTCCGTACCCCGAATACGGGCGGAATTGCAGCGAGCGCTGATGAAGGCCGGGAGCTTTGGCTCAACAACTCCGATTGTCGTACCCACCTGTTTTTGCCAGGCACCACGGGCTCGGGCAAAAGTGAAACCCTGATGGGCATGTACTACAACGCCATCTGCTGGGGAACTGGAGCGTCGTACGGGGACGGTAAAGCTGACTCAAATCTTGCCTTCTGTCTCTGGTCGCTAGCTCGCAGGCATGGCCGAGAGGACGATTTCCTCATCCTCAACTACCTTACAGGCGGTATGGATCCCTTCGAACACATGGTGGCCAGGGAGTCTGGTCTTCATGCAATGAATCAGCCTCAATCGAACTCCATGAACCCTTTCGGGGACGCTGCGGCTGACTTCCTCCTGCAGCTGATGGCTTCCTTGCTACCCGTAGCCAGCGGTGACGGCGCTCAATGGCAGCAAAAAGCTCTCAACATGATCGATGCGCTGCTGCGTACGCTCTGTTACAAGCGCGCCAAAGGGGAACTTGAAATCTCCATCGGGGTGATCCGTCATTACCTGGCACTTCAAAACCTTGTCCAATTTTACATCGAGGGCCAGCAAGGGCTGATCCCTGAGCTGGCCTACCTGCCGATCAAAGCCTACTTTGAAACCGGCCTACCAGGTTTCAACCCACAACTCGCTGGTGATCCATCGAAGTGGGATGCAGAGGTGTTCAACCAGCATGGTTATTTGACCGGCCAGTTTGCTCGCACTCTGTCGATGATGATGGACACGTACGGTCATATTTTTGCGGACAAATTCCCGGAAATTGACATGCTCGATGTCCTCCTCAACGACCGGCTGATCGCAGTCATGATCCCGACTCTCGAAAAATCTGCGTCCGAGGCAGCATCGCTGGGCAAGCTGTACATTTCATCAATCCGGCTGATGATGGCCCAAAATCTTGGCTACCGCTTAGAAGGTACTCGGGCAGACGTCCTGGATACCAAAGCTACAAATGCCCCTAATCCGTACCTGATCATCAGCGATGAGTTGGCCTATTACTTCGCTGCAGGCATCGCAGTAATGTTTGCTCAAGCGCGAAGCCTTGGCTTCATGATGGTCGCCGCCGTGCAGGATATTCAGGGCCTTAAACGAGGCGAGGCTGCCGACGAGGCACCTTCCATGCTTGCCAACACCAAAGTGAAATGGGTGCTGGCCTTGGAAGACCCAGAGGACACGTACGATTACATTCGCAAGGCCGGTGGAGAGGCTTACTACAGCGTGCTCACCGGCTACGACCAGAACACCGGTGGTGCCTACCAAGCGCAGGGTGCAGCGAACATCGAGCGACGAAACAAGATCGAGCTTGGGGAGCTGAAAAAACTGCAGGCTGGTGAGGGAATGCTGATTTTTAAAGATGCTGTAATCCCAGCATCAAGCTTCTACATCCCCGACGATCACAAGAAAACCAGCAAACTTTCTGCCCGTATCAACCGATTCCTGCAGGTCGAGCGGCCGGAATTCAGCCGACTGCCACAAAGTGCTGAGCGCATCAGTAAGCAGGATACCCACTCTGTCGACTACATCGCGGCCCAGCTTCGCCGGGTCGAGAAACCCTACTACCCAGCCCTCGAAGACCCGATCCTCGATCAGGTTGTGGCAACTGCGCGGCACCTGGACAGCATTCAGCGTTTCGACGTGCCCGCTGAACAGCGTGGCATCGCGTTATTCCAAGCGGCTAGAAAAGCGCTTCATGCAGCGGAAGTTCAAGGCCTTACTGGATATTTTCACCAACCGAAACCCGATCTTGAACCCGAGGAAATGCTCGGCGACGACGGGGAGGATTTTGAAATTCCAGAAGATGCATATGATTAATAAGGGGGCACGATGACAGCAATCAAGCTGGGCAACGACTTTTGGAAATACACCAAGGACCAGGTGGAACTTCCTATTTATTGGCGTCCTGATGCAGTGTCGAATCATCACGTCGGTGTTGCAGGAACCTCCGGAGCAGGCAAGACGCACTGGATCCGGGAGTTCGTCACCAACATGGATGAGCAGGTGGAAATCGACATCTTCGACTATCACGGTGACATCGAGATACCAGGTGCAGAAACTGTCCTTTTCAGCGAAGCGACACGCTATGGGTTTAACCCACTGGTGTTGAACACAGACCCCCACTACGGGGGCGTGCGTAGGGCTGTGAATGATGTGATTGAAGCTATGAACAGCACATCCCGAAAGCTTGGTGGCAACCAGGAAGGGGTTCTGCGCCACCTGCTCACCGACGCTTACGCAGCCCGCGGGATCTATGTGGATAAGCCACATACTTGGCAGCGTCGAGAAGCCTCCGATGACGAAATCAAAGACATCATCAAACACAAGCGCTGGGCAGATCTGAAAGCCGTCTACCCTACCCTCTCCGATGTTGTGCGGCTGGCCAAACGCAAGTTGCGAGCCCTCTGGATGGGGATAGACGACCAGGACGACGGCAAACAGGCATTGAGCTGCTTTGAGGACTACTGCAGAACAATGGCTGCAATGAACAAGCGCCGGGCGGACTTGGCCAAGTCGCAAGGTCGTAATGGCGATGGGGATATTGAAGCCCTGGAGAAGCGTCTCGACACGTCGAAAATCAAAGCGACGGAGGCACACCAAACGTTCTTGAACAACCTGCAAACAGGGCGAGAATTCGATGACGCGATGAAGTACCACAGCAAGGATGTGATGCTAAGCGTCATTACTCGACTGGAAAACCTGATCGCGACCGGGATTTTCAATCCCAATCCGCCCCCTTTCGGCAATGCGCGGATTCGCCGGCACAACATCAAACCCCTTGCGCAGTCCGAGGATGAGTTGAAGATGTTTGTCAGATTCCGGATGCGCGCGATCATCCGGGAGATGATGCAGCGTGGGGAGTCCCACGGAAAACTGCGTCGGTTGATCGTCCTGGACGAGTCCAAAAAATTCAATGACGAAGACGCCTCAAATCCGATCAACGTGGTCGTCACTGAGATGCGTAAATTCGGCCTTGCAATACTTCTGGCGGGACAGTCGCCTGCTCATTTCAGTTCAGACTTTATCAAGAACGCTGGCACCCTTCTGTTACTGAATCTGGCTACCGCTGACTGGGACGAGGCTGCGCGGAAGCTGAAAATCGATATCAAAGACTTGAAGTACCTTCGTCCACAAACAAGCGGTGCGGTACGCATGCTTGAAAAAGGACAGATCGCAAATTTCCGCCAAATTCACTTCTAAACGAGCGAAGTCGCCATGACCCCAGTTGTGTTGAACCTGATCCGCACTATCCGCCGCCTCAGCATGGCCGTGGCCTACATTGTAATCTTCGGCCTCATTTTCTATGGGATGGCATTGCAATTTAGCGGGAGGGAGCTTGAGCGCGGCTTGATGGAGTCGAGCCTCCATTGCGCTTTTGTAGCTTTGGGCACCCGGCTCCTGATCGACATCTTTTTTGGTGACAAGCTGAAGGCGAAAGCCTAATATACGTATGTACGTACGTACGCATTAATTTACAGGCGGGGCGGCTACCCCGGATCTGCGATGTCTAGGAGCGTTACATGACTTTGAAAATACCCTGCGGCAATATTTCGCAAGCTCTTGCAGAGCTTCTACCAGGTGAGTCCCTGCTGATTCCTTGCAACGGAAAGACGATCCAAGTTACTCAATCCAGCATCACGTCTATGTTGAAAAAGCGAAACCTGATCATGGCTGAATTCTCCCAGAGGAAAACGCTCTTGGTTCGGGATGAACATTCATTACCCGACCCGCTGATACTGGTGTCCAGGCTCAGCGTGCGCGAGGGGCCGTCAGCAGCTTGACCAACCTTTACCCACGTCAGCGGTGCCCCTCTCCTCGGTTCACCGCTGACAAGCAACGTGTAATGCGCCATACGGAGAGATATTTTACGATGAGACTCATGACCCCAGACGCTGAGGATAAGCGTGAAATGGCTGGCCGGATGTACGAGATCTGCGACCTGAAAATTGCTCTTGAAAATGGGCATTTTTCGAGCCTCGAAGACGTTCTTTCGTACGCAACTGAGCAGACTAAAGAGCTGCAAGCTGTGTTGGAGGTCCCTCAGTGGATTGTGAATGACAGGTGCTGTGTTGATATCAAAGCCTCAATAGAGCAGGTCAATACTGGACCAGATAGCCTTCAGCCAGGTCCGACACGGCGTTGGTACTGACAGCTCAAAGATGACTCTAAGAACCCTGCATTCGCGGGGTTTTGAGGTATAAGGACCACCATTTACGAGTGTCCGCTTTTCCAAAGGAATGAATATGAAATTGACTATAGCGATGGTGCTTTTTCTGGTTTTTGCAATTTGCTTGCTTGAAACCGGTCTGCAGACGGGTTTGCATTGGGTGAGCCAACTGGGGTTTGGTTTCCTGTGCATATCGACTGTGTTGTTGTTTACGGACATGTTTGTCTCTGTCGTTGAATCATTCAAAACGAATGAATCACATGTCGAGGGATGAGAGCCAAAAGCTGCTCGTGATCGGCGGTCCATTTGATGGCCAGCGAATGGCTCGTGCCGGCGACGAGTTCACAGAGGTCGTTGGAACCAAAAGCAGTCGTCTTCACGGACGCTACTGCTACAAGCTGCGCTGGCACCCGATGCTGAAAAAATTGGTCTGGGCCTTACCTGAGAACAAAAGCGTTAAGCTTCCTCCTGCAGACTGCTGCCAAGGAGCTTCAGGCACCAGTCCTGAGATCCGCAGCCTAGAGATGGAAAATCATCGTGAGTAGCCACCCTTTCGTAACCCTTACAGCCACGCTTGTTGGTGAAACCGAGATCCCGCATGCAGGCGCAAGTCGCTTTGACAAAGCTGAGTACCAAGCTCTAATTGAGGCGCTGCGACTTATCGGGCCTGACCAGTGCCGTGCCATTCTGGATAACCCTTCGCAAGCTCACCTATTGGAGGCTGCGTTTGGGAAACTTTTGCACGTGTTGGCATCACCTGCAGCTTCGTAGGAGGTAGGCATGAGTCAATTTACTGATCTGCTATGCGGTATTGCTACGGAGTGGCGCACACGCAACCAGGAGCACCAGAGTGGCGTTGTATTGCTGTGGCAAGGGGCGGTCTATGGCTGGAAAGACTGCTTGCGTGATGCTACTCATGAGCGGCCAGGCGTCTACGCGGTAGACGAGGATGGCCATGTCTTCCTCGCCGAAGGTGGCAACGATTATGACGGTGCGAAATGTTGGGTCGTTGTTTCACCTGATGCTCCTGCACCAATAGTGCTTTACGTTTACCGCTGCGCTGGCTGTGGCCATGCTGGACAGGTGCATCTGATGGAGCTGACACCGGAGATCACTACAGCCTGTTCTGCGTGCGGAACTGAAGTGTTAGCCGAATGGGACGGCGGCGTCGAAATGACAACCTCCCCCCCGTGATGCCGGTGATGAGATATACGACCAGGCCCGCTAACGACTGAAATACCTTTGACCGTGGAAGAAACAATGATCGCTAACTCGAACTATGCGGCTGACGCGATAGAGCTTTTGAACGGGCTGGGGGTTCACCAGGCCTCTCCGAATATTTGGGAGCTCACGGACGTGCATACTGCAAGCGAGTCCCATGTTCATCATTCTCAAATGCCCGCCGCGCTAGCAGCCTACGCAGCGGTTAACGCAACTTTCGCGGCTGGGCGATTCGGGGTTTGGGGAGCAATGGAACCAAAAACCAACGTAAGCCTTACCACCTCCGCTCAGAGCCCTCTTCCCAGGCATCCGCCTCGATAAAACAATTGCGCATCTCGGCTTCCTGGCTGATCTCGGTCAGCAGATCATGTACCGTCTTATCCAATGCCTCATCATTGCGATATGGAATGCTCAGTGCGTAGTTGCCCGACTCCAGTGGCTTCATGCCATAGGGTTCCAGGCAGTAACGCTCGATGTTCTCTTTTGCCCGCTTTTTGCCACGCACGAACTTGCTGTTGTTCTCGACGGCCAGGCGCAATATGACCGTCGCGATCCGTTCGGCATCGTCCACTGCCGGTGGGACTGTAATGTCGAGATGCAGGGAGATTTTTGTGGGTACGCCGATCGTTATGCCGCGATGCCGGAGGTAGCGGTAAAGCGTACTTTTGGAGATGTGCAGTTTCTTGCCAATGGCGCTCACACTTAACCGTCCCTCGCGGTACAGCGTTTCTGCGGCCATAGCTGTCGCTTCGGCTTGAGCTGGCAACCCCTTCGGACGGCCACCGACTCGACCACGTGACCGTGCAGCGGACAAGCCGGCCTGTGTGCGCTCACGAATCAACTCGCGTTCGAACTCTGCCAATGAAGCGAACAGGTTGAACACAAAGCGCCCTTGCGCGTGAGTGGTATCGATGGGGTCATTCAGACTTTGCAGGCCAACGTTACGAGCGGCCAATTCACCGACCAGTTCGACCAGGTGCTTGAGTGAGCGTCCCAGACGATCCAGCTTCCAAATCACCACGGCATCACCGGCTCGCACATGAACCAATAATTTATCCAGTTCCGGACGTGCGCTTTTTGAGCCGCTGGCAACGTCTTGATAGATCCGCTCGCAGCCTGCCTTTTTCAGAGCATCGATCTGGAGGTCTGCGTTCTGATCCCGAGTACTCACCCGCGCATAGCCAATTTTCATCAGAAGTACCGTTTACTCAACAGATAAATTGAAAATAGAACCTTGATTAACGATACCAGTATTTAAAACCATAATGAGGCTTAACTCAGAGCAGGGCTGGTCTTCCGTTAAAGTTCTATAAAACGAGGGTTTTATCGAACCATTGCGAAGCGGCAAGGAACGGGTGTATAAACACACAAACACCTGTTATTGGAGAAGTCATGAACACCACTCGCTGGAACGTCGCCGTCTCTACCGACACCGACCAATCGCTTCGCATGTTTCTGGCCAGCCAAGGCGGTGGCCGTAAGGGCGACCTGTCGCGCTTCATCGAAGAGGCGGTGCGGGCACACATCCTGGAACTGAGCGCTGAACAGGCCAAGGCTTTCAACGTCCATCTAAGTGAGGCAGAGCTGACCGACGCGGTTGATGAAGCGCTCGACTGGGCACGTAAACGCTGATGCGGGTTGTATTGGATACCAACATTCTATTCAGCGCGCTGATCTCACCGCATGGGGCCCCTGATGTGATCTATCGGGCCTGGCGTTCGGCTCGCTTCGAGGTAGTAACCTCACGGGCACAGCTCGATGAGATTCGGCGCGCTAGTCGATACCCCAAGCTTCAGGCCATCCTGCAGCCTGCCAAAGTCGGAGCCATGATCAACAACCTGCAACGCGCAGTAGTATTGGAGCGCTTGGTCATCGAGGTTGAAGCCGATGATCCGGATGATTCATTTCTGCTGGCCATGGCCTTGGCGGGCAATGCGGACTATCTGGTGACCGGTGATCGCCGCGCCGGCCTCTTGCAGCGCGGGCATATCGAACGCACGCGGATTGTCACCCCCGCGGTGTTCTGCGCCGAGGTACTGTGATCCATGCCGGTCGGCTTTCTGACCCAGGAGCAGCGCGACGGCTTTGGTCGCTACATCGAGGCACCCAGCCGTGATGAACTGGAGCGCTACTTCCACCTGAGCGATGAAGACCGTGAAGCCGTCCAGGTACTACGCGGCAACCATAACCGCCTGGGCTATGCCGTTCTGCTGACTACCGTTCGCTTCGTGGGTGTTTTGCCGGACAAGCCCGTTGCTGTGCCGGTGGAAGTCCTGCATGTACTTTGTCGGCAATTGGCAATCGCCGACCCTGACTGTCTTGCGCGTTACAGCGATCATCGTCGCTGGATACATACGGCCGATATTCAAGAGCGCTATGGCTATCGCCACTTTACAGACCCTGGCATCGGCTTTCGTTTGAGCCGATGGCTGTATGCCCTCTGCTGGACAGGCACAGATCGGCCTGGTGTGCTGTTTGAACGAGCCGCCTCATGGCTGTTCACACAGAAAGTCCTATTGCCTGGGGTTTCCCAGTTAGAGCGTTTCATTGCCCAACTGCGTAGCCGCGTTGAAGAACGCCTCTGGTACACCTTAGGCCGCAGCGTGACCGAGGAACAGAGACAACACCTACAAGACTTGCTTCTGGTGGCTGAAGGCAACCGCAGTTCCCGGCTGGATCAACTACGCTCCGGCCCGGTGATGGTCAGTGGCCCTGCTCTGATTCGGGCGCTGCGTCGGCTGGATGATGTGCGTGGGTTGGGTATCGCCTTGCCGCCGGCTGCACATATCCCGCCCAGCCGTATTGCAGCCCTGGCCCGCTTTTCCAACACGGCCAAGGTCACGGCCATCAATCGACTGCCGGCGTCGCGCCGGTTGGCGACGCTGGTGGCGTTCGCGGTTTCCCTTGAAGCCAGTGCGCACGACGATGCGCTGGAAGTTCTGGAGGCGCTACTACGTGATATTTTCAACAATGCGGAGAAGGCTGACAAGAAAGCCCGGTTGCGTAGCCTAAAAGACCTGGATCGCTCGGCGGCAACACTCGCTGCTGCGTGCAAGGTCGTGCTGGATAGCTCGATCAGCGATGACAACGTCCGTTCCCAGCTGTTCAACGACCTGCCACGTGTCAGGCTGGAGAAAGCCCTGGAAGAGGTCACTGCGTTGATCCGTCCGGCCAACGATGTATTTTACCTCGCCCTGGAGGAGCGCTACCGCAGTGTGCGCCGCTTCCTTCCCGATCTTCTGAAACATATTCGCTTCGGCTTCAGTCCCGCCGGCAAGGGGGTGGCGGCTAGTCTGGACTGGTTGCAACTGAATCTACCTCGCAGGAAGCCCGAGGATGACGCGCCGCAGGAGATTGTTGCCAAGGCCTGGCAGAACCACATCACCCGCGAAGATGGCTCCCTCGACATGGGCGCCTATGTCTTCTGCACGCTCGATGCACTACGCACGGCCCTACGCCGCCGCGATGTCTTTGTTGCACCCAGTTGGCGCTATGCCGACCCGCGTATCGGTCTGCTCGATGGCGCAGAATGGCTGTCGGCGCGACCGATCATCTGCCGCTCACTGGGCTTGACCATCGACGCCAAAACCACTTTGGACGCTTTGTCTGCTGAGCTGGATTCAACGTGGCAGGCGGTTGCCGCCCGACTTCCCGACAACCCGGCCATCCAGCTAAGTGAGAGCGCAGAGGGTAAAACCGAGCTGTCCCTCGGGGCGCTGGACAAGTTGGAGGAGCCAAACTCGCTATTGCAACTGCGTGCAGCAGTGGCCGACTTGATGCCGCGTGTCGATCTGCCGGAAATCCTATTGGAAATCGCGGCCCGTACCGGCTTCGCTGAGGCCTTCACCCATGTATCCGAACGCAATACGCGGGCCGACAACCTGGTGACAAGTCTGTGCGCCGTGCTGCTGGGAGGCGCCTGTAACACCGGCCTGGAGCCATTGATCCGCAACGATAACCAA
Source organism: Pseudomonas sp. A125 (assembly GCF_055409485.1). Lineage (NCBI taxonomy): Bacteria > Pseudomonadati > Pseudomonadota > Gammaproteobacteria > Pseudomonadales > Pseudomonadaceae > Pseudomonas > Pseudomonas sp. A125. Next base: position 4,392 of record NZ_JBUZVP010000039.1, on the reverse strand, counting down.
GCGCTGCGCCGTGATCGGCTGTCGTGGGTCAGCCAGAACTATCTCCGTGACGACACCCTGTCAGCAGCCAACGCCATTCTGGTGTCGGCGCAAAGCCAACTGGAGCTGGCTCAGATCTGGGGCGGCGGCGAAGTGGCCTCCGCCGATGGCATGCGTTTCGTCGTACCAGTGCGCACCGTGCATGCTGGGCCCAACCCGAAATACTTCGGTACCGGCCGGGGCGTCACCTGGTACAACCTGATTTCCGACCAGTTCTCCGGCCTGAACGCCATCACAGTACCCGGCACCTTGCGCGACAGCCTGGTACTGCTTGCGGTTGTGCTGGAACAACAGACCGAATTGCAGCCCACACAAATCATGACCGATACCGGTGCCTACAGCGATGTGGTGTTCGGGTTGTTCCGTTTGCTCGGTTATCACTTCTGCCCGCGCTTGGCCGATGTCGGCGGCACCCGCTTCTGGCGCACACGCCCAGAAGCGGATTACGGCAAGCTCAACGGACTCGCCCGGCAGTCGGTCAAGCTCGACCTGATCGCGGAACACTGGGATGACCTACTACGCCTAGCTGGTTCACTCAAGCTCGGTCGAGTGCCGGCGACCGGCATCATGCGCACGCTGCAAACGGGAGATCGTCCGACCCGCCTGGCCCAAGCGCTGGCAGAGTTTGGGCGGATCGAGAAAACCCTGCACACACTGACCTACATCGATGATGAGTCCAAGCGCCGCGCCACCCTGACCCAACTGAACCGAGGCGAAGGTCGGCACAGCCTGGCCCGTGCCGTGTTCCATGGCAAACGCGGCGAGCTTCGCCAGCGCTATCGCGAAGGTCAAGAGGATCAACTCGGTGCTTTGGGCCTGGTGGTGAACATCATCGTGCTGTGGAACACCCTCTACATGACGGCAGCTGTGGAACGGCTAAAGCAGCACGGCTACCCGGTGCAGGAAGAGGATCTGGTTCGGCTGTCGCCGCTGATCTTCGAGCATATCAATATGTTGGGACGGTACTCCTTCGCGGTACCGGAAGAAGTCGCCCGAGGTGAGCTACGGCCACTGCGTAATCCAGAGGAAGACCTGTAGCTGTTTGTGATCGAAAGCGGCCATGCCCAGGCTGACGGTTATTTATTCTCAGGTAAAGAACTCAACCTCTCCACCCACAAGCTTATAGATAGCGCCTACAATTTTTATTTTCCCATCCTGCTCGAGCTTATTCAGGGTGGGGCTGTGTTGACGGATATCGGCCAGCGTCATCTTGATGTTGGTGCGGGCAACGGAATCGACAAAGTCATAGTTGTCAGCCGTACGCTCACCTGCGTATGCCGTTTCAGTAATTGCCGGTTTAATTTTGCTCAGCAATCCAGTCAGGTTTCCCAGTTCGGCGTTGGCAATGGCACCCTTCACCGCACCACAGGAGGTATGCCCCATCACCACTATTACCTTGGCCCCTGCCAGAGCACAGGCAAATTCCATGCTGCCGAGAATGTCTTCGTTTTCCACATTGCCAGCCACACGGCAGTTAAACGTTTCACCAATACCGGCATCCAGCAGGATTTCCGCCGGAGCGCGCGAATCAATACAGCTTAAAATTACCGCTGACGGATACTGCCCCTTTTGACTGGCGCGCTTTTGCGCCAAATAGTCATGCTGCTGCATTTTGCCTTCACGGAAACGCAGATTGCCAGATTTCAGGCTTTCAATGACCTCATCCGGCGTCATTTTATCTCGCTCTTCTTTGCTAAGCGCTGCGGCAAAAGACACTGAAGGCACAGTTAACCCGGCCACTCCAGTAATCGCCAATGTGGAAAGGGCAGCTCCGCGCTTGAGCAGCATGCGGCGGGATGGGTGTTGCGGGTCAGATTGGCTCATTGTTCAGCTCCTAGATTGTGGTGTTGGGCCACATTAACTCGGATGCACATTGCCGTAAGCAATACTTTCGAAAAGTACGGAAGATCAATCGAGGGAATTGCCTAGGAAGAAGGCTCTGAGCGGAGGTGGTAAGGCTTACGTTGGTTTTTGGTTCCATTGCTCCCCAAACCCCCACCTCATCTTCTTGTAGATCAAAGTGTTTGTGCAGTAGTGCCACGCCAAATCTGTCTATGCAGTTGTGCTTTTTCAATATTTCAAATATTTCATTTAGACATGGCAGGTCCTCATCGTCTATGGGTCTAACATTGTCGATATGGTTAATTTCACCCCACAGTAAAGAAATCATTTTATTTATCTCCACTATGAACGTTTAACTAGCGAAATGTTACAGATTTAATAGGGGTCTTAGTCTGCGAATCTTCATGGGAGACGGGACTAATCAGAGCCCTCGCTCTTGGATAACATTAGACGCTCGCGCGCAAAATTCCACCCATTCCGATAAGGCGGCGTATAGAGCCTTAGCGGCATCTGAGGTTGGCGCGTACTTATCTCTGTCGCAAGCCCATCTGGTGAACCGCTTCAGGGTATGCAGGCATCGTAGTCAGTGTCTGAGGGTCGGTTGAGGTCAATTTTGACTTCAAGAATCTAGACGTGGAGGGGAGGCCTCATGCCCGGCAAGACTTTAATTTCCATTGGCATGAGGCGCATGTTATTCGTGAACAGGCAAGATCCAAGTTTAAGCTTGTTTACTGATATTTTGCGGAGCCGATGAACTTAGAGAAATGCTCGCACCATATTTGGATCGTTGTAAACTCGTTGACGTTGACGCTTGCAGGAATGGTTTTCTTGAAATTCCCGAAGTTTTTCAATTCGCCAATCAGAATTGCTTCTTTCTTTATGTCCAAAAACGATTCTTTGTCGGTGGCTTGTTTCTTTGTCAGGTAAATTTTGTAGTCTGGACCAGGTGCTACATCACCTTTAAATACAATTTCGTTATCCGTAACAAAAAGTTGTCCATTCGCCCAGTGAAGGGCGTCGCTGCCTTTCTGATCTTTCTTGAACTCTCCGCTATACTTTGCCACCTTTTGCACTTCTTCAATTTCGGCGATGGTGGCGTTTTCTTGTGCTGTCAAAATCGGAAGTATATAGATCCCTAGCCCAACTCCCGCGCCAAACAGAGCCAGGTGGGACGCGAGCAGAATTATTTTTAATTGCTTTTTCATGGGTTGCCTCATGCAGTGAGTTATTTGGTGTGTCCATCACAATCCATTAGTTCGAACAGGGTGCGGTATGTGCTGATAGCGATATTGTTAGTGGGGTGCTAGCTTAGCTACCATGACTGTGTTGGATGAATGACAGGTGTAAAAATAGATGTCTCTTACGGTAACTGTCAAGGTATCTGTCGCCCTGTTTGATTTTTATGCAGCTATTTTCTCTACCTCCCTAACTACTCGGCGCTCTGGGTTTAGCGATACTAATGTCACAGGATGCCAGTTGCGGGTGTCACCACTCCAGCGCTCAGGATGCGCAGCTCTGGCTGCAAGGTTGAGCGCATGTCTCTTGGCTAATATGGCTTTGTCTTCTCCTGTGTGGCGCTGCATCGGCGTCACGAAGCGGATAGCACTGTGGCGGTGCTCATAGTTGTACCACTGGACGAAGCCGTGCACCCAACGCTGGGCAGCTGATAGGTCAGCGAAGCCACTGACGGGGTAGTTCGGCACATACTTGCAGGTGCGGAACAGAGCCTCGGAGAAGGCGTTATCGTTGCTCACACGCGGTCGACTGAACGAAGGCTGGATCTGCAGATCTCTCAGCTTCTCAAGCAAGGTGACGCCTTTGAAGGGGCTGCCGTTATCAGCGTGCAGCACCAGAGGCTGGCCTACCATGTTTTCGGCCAGCACGGCTCGTTCAATGACACGGCGTGAGTTAGCTGCAGACTCCCCCAGAAAGGCTTCCCAGCCCACGACTTTACGGCTGAAGATGTCGAGGATCATCACCAGATAGTAGTAGGTACCCTTGGCTGGCCCAGGAAGCCAGGTGCAGTCCCAGGACCATACCTGGTTGGGGGCGATTGCTGTATGGGGTTGTACGCCGGAATCCCAGAAATTTCCGTCAGCCCAGCTCCAGTCCCGCCACGAGCGCATCCAGGTCGATGAACTTGCCGTCAGTCTGGAAGGTGTAATGCCCGTTCAGCAGGATGTGCCGCCAGGCCGCTGGCGACATCTGCGTGATCAACGCCAGCGCCTTGGCATTGCCAGCTGCCTCGTACTTCGTCAGCAGCAGGGACAGGATCGCCGAGTTGTAGAAGATGATCGCGTTGCCGATCAGCCTGGCGCACTGGTTGCTGATCTCGATTTCGATGTCGGTGCGGCCGGTCAATTCCTTCTTCCCACCGACTTGGGCGATGGTCGAGCGTAGCTGGTGATAGGGCTCAATGCGGTTCTGCGAGCGGTGAACATTACGCTCCAGTTGCGGGTCGCGCAGGTAGCGCAGTGTGTAGATACTGCGGATGAGCTTGTCGAACTCGAA
>NZ_JBUZVP010000038.1:0-51819 GCF_055409485.1 Pseudomonas sp. A125 | reverse complement strand
CCGAGCCTAAGCGAGGTGCCGAGTGGTGGGGCAAGAGCCTTTTGGTTACTTTTGGGCTCCTTTCAAAAGTGACCCGCTGTAAGAGCGGAACCCATCTAAACCATCACCGAAAAAACGGATATGCCCCCCACCCGACCCAGCCCCAACACAAATTATGCGTCGATACCTATGGCTATCGCAGGCAACCTCCCTCCCACATCCAGTCGCAGAGTTTACTGACTGCTCTCTCGCTTGCCGGGCATCATCCGCAACGCAGTATTGTCGCGCAGCATGTAGTGGTGAACGATCGCGGCCAACGCATGCAGTCCGATCAACCAGTAACCGATCTTGCCGAACAGCACATGCCAGCTTTCAATCTCCTTGGCCAACGCCTTGTTTTCGGCAATCAGTGGCGGTAACTCAATGCCGTAGAACATCACCGAATGCCCCTCGGCACTGACGATCAGCCAGCCGGCGATGGGCATGCCGATCATCAAGGCGTACAGCGCCATGTGCATCAGGGTCGCGAGGAGGGTTTGCCACTGCGGCGGGGCCGGCACGATCTTCGGCGCCACGCCCAGGCTGCGGGCGAACAACCGTAGCCACACCAGCACAAACACGGTCAGGCCGAACATGAAGTGCATTTCCACGATCAACGTACGTGCACCGCTGCCTTTGGGAAACTGCCCGCGTAACTCAATGCAGGCGTAGACCACCGCCAGCAGCACCACCATCAGCCAGTGCAACGCAATCGACATGGTGCTGTAACGCGTATCGGAATTTTTCCAGGGCATCGCTTTCTTCCTCACTCATCAGGGCAAACCTCCGTTCTTTCGCGACGGAGTCCTTTCAATGTAAGCCTGTTTTACGAGGTTTGCCCGTGAGAGGAGGGCGCAGAGGCGATCTTTTGATCTCGATCAGTTGCCCTGCGGCATTTCACCCCGCGCCAGGCGTTGGTTAATGTCGGCAACAACGTCGGGCAGGTCGGTGATGGTGTCGATCATGTAGTGCGGGCGCGAGCCTTCGAACAGGGCCTGGATGCGCTTGCGTTCGCTGGCGAGTGTGTCCGCGTCCAGGGCACGGAACTGCTCGTAGGTCAGGCCCAGGGCGTTGCCCGAACAGGTCAGCGCCACGGTCCACATGCCGGCGCGACGGCCTTCAAGGATGCCCGGCACGGTGTCGTCGATCTTCACGCAGGCCGCTACATCATCAATTCCCAGGGCGATCACGTTGGCCAGGGCCTGGGCGGGCCACGGGCGGCCTTTGGGCACTTCGTCGGTGGCCACCACGTGGTCGGCGACGTAGCCATTGGCGGCGGCCAGCTCGACCACCTTGTCCATCACCTGCTTGGGGTAGCCGGAGCACGAGCCGATCTTGATCCCTTGCTTGCGCAGGCTGGCGATGGTGTCCAGGGCGCCGGGGATCAGTGCCGAATGTTCGGCGATTTTCTCGATCTGCAGTGGCATGAAGCGCTGGTAGATAGCGGTCACGTCGTCGTCGGTCGGCGTGCGGCCAAAAGCCTTGCGATAACGCTCGGCCACCTGCGGCTGGTCGCACAGGGTGCGGATGTGGTCCCACTTGCCCATGCCCATCGGGCCGCGGGCTTCTTCGATGGAAACCTGCACGTCGAACTCGGCGAAGGCCTCGACAAAAATCTGCGTGGGGGCGAACGAGCCGAAGTCGACCACGGTGCCGGCCCAGTCGAGGATCGCGGCTTGAAGCTGGGTTGGGTTTGCGTAGTTCATGGTTCAGATCCTGTTAGAGGTTGGCAGTCAGATGTCGAGCACGTTCATTTCTTGCAGCACCTCGGCCACCGCCGCGACCGCAGCTTGCATCTCGGCCCGGTTCACATGGCCGATGCAGCCCACGCGGAAGGTTTCGACCTGGGTCAATTTGCCGGGGTAGAGGATGAAACCCTTGGCCTTGACCCGCTCGTAGAACTCCTTGAACTGGTAGCGCGGGTCTTTCGGTGCATGGAAGGTGACGATGATCGGCGCCTGGATCGCGGCAGGCAGGAAGCTGCGCAGGCCGAGCTCGGCCATGCCTTCCAGCAGCGCCTGGCAATTGTCGGCGTAGCGCTGGTGCCGGGCGGGCAAACCGCCTTCTTCGTTGTATTGCAGCAGGGCTTCGTGCAGCGCCGCCACCACGTGGGTCGGCGGGGTGAAGCGCCACTGGCCGGTCTTGGCCATGTAGCTGTGCTGGTCAAACAGGTCCATCGCCAGGGAATGGCTGTTGCCTTGGGCAACGGCCAACGCCTGCTTTTCAGCGAACACAAAGCCCATGCCCGGTACGCCTTCCAGGCACTTGCCCGAGGCAGCGATCAGGGCGTCGAACGGCACTTCGCGGGCGTCGATTGGCAAGGCACCGAAGGAACTCATGGCGTCGATGATCAGGCGCTTGCCATGGCGGGCGATAACCTGGGCGATCTCGGGCAGCGGGTTGAGAATCCCGGTGCTGGTTTCGCAATGGATCAGCGCGACATGGGTGATGCCCTTGTCGGCGTGCAGCAGGCGGTCGACGTCGGCGGCGGTGGTGGGTTCGTTTTCAGCGGTTTCAAAGGTGCTGAACGCGCGGCCGAGCACTTCGCAGATCTTCGCCAGGCGCTTGCCGTAGGCGCCGTTGATCAGCACCAGCACCTTGCCGTCCCGTGGGACCAGAGTGCCAATGGCCGCTTCCACGGCGAAGGTGCCACTGCCTTGCAATGGCACGCAATTGTGGCTGTGGGTCCCATTGACGATCACCAGCAGTTGCTCGCAGAGGCTGGCGGTCAGTTGGTTGAAGCGGTCATCCCATGAACCCCAGTCGACCATCATGGCCTGGCGGGTGCGGGCCGAGGTAGTCAAGGGCCCGGGGGTCAGCAGGATCGGCGCGGCAGTACTCATTCTATGTTCTCGCAAAACGTTGGGATGAAGCTACGGGGCATAAATTGCAGTTTGGCTTGTCATCAATCAAATTGTTTGTTGTTATGCGAGCTATCAGTGAGGCCGATAGCTATGAACTTGTTCCAACTGCGTGCGTTTGACGCCGTGGCCCGCGAGGGCAGTTTTACCCGGGCGGCCGAGCGGTTATTCATCAGCCAGCCGGCAGTGACCGGGCATATCAAGGCGCTGGAAGAGCACTACCAGATTGCGCTGCTGCGGCGCACGGCCAGGCGCGTGGAGCTGACGGAGGAGGGCACCAAACTCGCCGCGATCACGCGCGCCATCTTCGGCCTGGTGGAAGAAGCGCAGACGTTACTGGAGGCCAACCGACAACTGCTCGCCGGGCGCCTGGAAGTCGCGGCAGACGGCCCGCACATGGTCATGCCGATGCTGGCCAGGCTGCGTGAACATTACCCGGGGATCACCGTCAATTTGCGCCTGGGCAATGCTCAGGAAACCCTGGCCGCGCTGTTGTCGGAACGTGCGGATGTGGCCGTGCTGACAGAGGTAGAGCCGCGCAAGGGGCTGCACCTGCAGCCGTTGATCGAGTCACGGATTTGCGCGTTGGTGCCGGCCGGTCATCCATGGTTGGCGCAGCCTGCGGGGATTCGGCTCAAGCAGTTGGATCAAGTGATCATGGTGCTGCGCGAGCCTGGCTCCATCACCCGACGCACGTTTGACGACGCCTGCGCCCAGACCGGCGTGCAGCCCAAGGTGTTGCTGGAACTGGACAGCCGTGAGGCGGTGACGGAAGCGGTGGCGGCTGAGTTGGGGGTTGGGGTGGTGTCGTCGATGGAGGTGAGTCGGGATCCACGGGTGCATGCGATTCCGATCCAGGGTGAGGGGCTGGTGAACCGGCATGTGATCGGGTGCATGGAGCGGCGGCGTAAGTTGCGGTTGATTCAGGCGTTTTTCGAGTTGGCGCCCTGAATGGGGGAGGGCCTCAAATTCAGCGCAAACTTTTGCGCATGATCTCCAGAAGCGTCGCCGTGCTCGGCGGGTTGCTGATTTCAGCTGCCGTCGCCCTGGTGATGGGCGCCTTGCACACCGCCAGCGTGGTGCTGGTGTTTATCGTGTTCGCCGGCGCGGCGCTGTTTTCCTTGCTGGTGTTGATGCCCTGCTGGAATGCCAGGCCGGCGGTGCTGGCGCAGGTGGGCGACTTCGTACCGGGCCGTGAGCGCACAATCAATCCCTTGCGCACCTGAGGGGCATGGCCGGTTTTTTGGTGGATTAGAGTGTTTCAGCGCTATAAACTCTGCCCCCAAAGCGCCGGCCAGTAGACGTCTCGGTGCGATGGATAGAAGAGAGTGAGTCATGGGCGCACAGTGGAAAGTCAAACATAAAGAAGCGGCATCCAATGCCAAGGGCAAGATCTTCGGCAAGCTGGTGAAAGAGATCACTATTGCCGCCCGCAACGGTGCCGACACCACCACCAACGCACATTTGCGCCTGGTGGTGGAGCAGGCCAAAAAGGCCTCGATGCCCAAGGAAACCCTGGAGCGCGCGATCAAGAAAGGCGCCGGTCTGCTCGGTGAGACCGTGCAATACCACCGCGTGACCTACGAAGGTTTTGCCCCGCACCAGGTGCCGCTGATCGTTGAATGCGTAACCGACAACATCAACCGCACCGTGGCGGAAATCCGCGTGGCGTTCCGCAAGGGGCAACTCGGTGCGTCCGGCTCCGTGGCATGGGACTTCAACCATGTGGGCCTGATCGAAGCCTCGCCGGAAAGCCCCGACGCCGATCCGGAAATGGCCGCGATTGAAGCCGGTGCCCAGGATTTCGAAGACGGCGAGGAAGAGGGCAGCACCCTGTTCATCACCGAGACCACCGACCTGGACGCCGTGCAGAAAGCCTTGCCGGAGCAGGGTTTTACGGTGTTGTCGGCCAAGCTGGGCTACATCGCGAAAAACCCGGTGAGCGGTTTGAGCGATGAGCAGATGGCCGAAGTCGAAGCCTTCCTGGAAGGTTTGGACAACCATGACGATGTGCAGGATATGTTTGTCGGGTTGGCGGGTTAATTCCAGTCTGAAGTGAACCCGGTCCAAATGTGGAAGCGGGCTTGCTCGCGAATGCGGTGTGTCAGTCGATACATACTTGGCTGATACACCGTATTCGCAAGCAAGCCCGCACACACGTTGGTTTAGCGCAGTTAGGAAGACCGCAACAGGGTTGTGATTTCCTCAAACCCGGGCCGGGCAAGCACATCCGGCTGGCAGCAGTTATCCCGCAAGCTTTCCAGTGCCACGCATTCCTCCTCGCTCAACCCCGCATCAATCCGTTCCAGCAACTCCCCCAGCAACACCCCGAACGCCCGCACTTCGATGCGCTGCAACGCCCGGGTTTCCTGGCTGTCGAGCGAGGCATGAAACGACGCGGCACCAAAATCCCCGAGCAGACACTCACCGGCTTCATTCCACAGAATGTTATGTCCGTACAAATCGCCGTGGGTGATGCCTTGCTCATGCAGGTGCGCCGCCACCGAGGCAATACCCCGAGCCATGCGTAACGCCACGTCGGCGCTGAAGCGTGTGGTCGGTTCGTAGATATCGCGGGTGCATGACGCCAGGCTCGGCAGGGCCGCAAGGTTGCGGTAGCTCGGTTCGATCAGTTGCATCACCAGCGCCGCCTGGCCTTCGGGATGGTCGACGACCCGGCCTTGCACCTTGATCAAATTGGCATGCAGCCCGGCAGCGATGCAGGCGTGCATTTCGTGCAGCGGCGAGCCGTCGCTGGTGATGCTGCCTTTATACAATTTGACCGCCACTGCCTTGGCCGGCCCGGTGGGCGGTATCCAGGACGCCTTGCGGATGATCCCGGAAGCGCCTTCGCCCAGCACTTCCCCCAACACCAATTGCGACCAGGGAATATTCGGCGTTGCGTCATCGCGGGCCACTTCCACGGCCATTTCCACCGGGTTGCCGGCATAGGCCAGCCAGGTCAGGCTCGGCAAGGTCAGCAGCCAGTCGGGCAGGTGGGTCAGGCGGTTGGAGGCGATGCGGATCAGTTCGAGCTTTTTGCACTGGGCCAGGCTTGGCGGCAGGTCTTCGAGGTGGTTACCGGCCAGCATCAGTTTTTGCAGCAACGGCCGTTCGCCCAGCTCGCTCGGCAACTGGCTGATGCGGTTATCGGTGAGGATCAGCCAGCGCAGCAGGGGCGGTAACGCAGCAGCAGGGACGCGGCTGATCTGGTTCGACTTAAAGCCGATCATGCTCAACTGCGCGCATTGGCCCAGGCATTCCGGCAATTCGGTAAAGGCGTTTTCCGAACAGAACAGCACGCGCAAATGCGGCAGGCGGTGCAGGTCATCCGGCAGGCTGCTGAGGGCATTGCCGGTGAGGTTGAGGATTTCCAGGGAGTCGGCCAGGTCGAAGATTTCCCGGGGGAACTCGGTCAGCCCGCAGCGCAGGTCCAGGCGTTTGATACCGGCCAATTGGCCGGCCTTGAGTTGGGCAAGGGTATCCATGAACAGCGCGTCACTCGGCAATAGGGGCGTGAATGGCGCTCATGATAGCGGGTTGCGGGCCGATCTTCTGCAACTGCCCCAGCCGGCTGGCGGTGCGTGCCAGGTCAATTGCCTGGCCGCTGAGGGATTCTTCCAGCGGCTGCTCGCCGATCAGCACCAAGTGTTTGTCCTGGTCGTAAAGCACATCTATCAGGTTGATGAACCGTTGCTGGGTGGCAATCGGGCTGTCTGCCAGGCAGGGCACACCGTCGATGACCCAGCGATCGTAGTCGCGGCACAGCTGCAGATAGTCCATGACGGCGGTCGGTTGGTCGCACAGGTCGCCGAAGGTGAAGGCGATGCAGCGGCCCTGATGCCAGCGGGCGGTCAGTTGCCGGGCGCCGACGGTCAGGCTTATAGCGGCGTGACCCGCTGACCGCAGCCCCAAGGCTTCGCGTTGCGCAGGCGTACCCGGCCAGACGAACTGCCCAGCGGTGAAACGCTGATCGCCATGGGCCTGGGCCAGGCCACGATAATCCTGGGGCGCGCTGACTTCCATCACGTCCATGCGCGCACTGATCAGCTCGATGACCGGCTTGAAGCGTTGGTGGTACAACGGGTTCGGCAACAACCCGGCGGGCGGGTAGTTGGAGGTCACCAATACCAGCACGCCACGCCGGAACAGCGCCTTGAACAAGCGGCTGATCAGCATCGCATCGCCGATGTCGTGCACATGAAACTCATCGAAGCACAGCACACGACAGCCATCGAGCAGCTCATCCAGGGTCACGGCCAGGGCATCGCGCTGCTGGCGATGGCTGAACATGCCCTGGTGCAGCCGGGCGAAAAAATCGTGGAAGTGCACGCGTTGTTTCTCGGCAAGCGGCAGTGCCAGGAAAAAACCATCGAGCAACCAGCTTTTGCCCCGACCGACGGCGCCGTACAGGTACAGGCTGCGGGTAGGGCACCCGGCCAGCAGGTGTGCGGCTTGCCGGGCCATGGTCTCGATGACCTGTAACTGGCTGGGGCTGAGGGTGTAGCCCTGTTGCCGGGCCTTGCCCAAAAAAAATGCCGTGATGCCGGGGTCGGCAACGGGCGCTGCAGGTTTACCCAGCAACCGTTTAAGCAGGGGCGGTAAAGCAGCCAATGGTTGTCACTCTGTGTTTCGGTGGTCACTCACTTTAGAGCGCCGATTGCGGTTTGACCAATAGAGAAGTACGCCGCGAGCTCTCTGGAAACGGCATGACCTGACTGGCGGATTCCTCTTGAGTGACTAACCTCATACACAGCAGTCACCCCTGTACAAGGATTTGGGGCAGTGAAAGGACACGCAGTCTTGGCAGTCATGAGCGCGATGCTCTGCAACACGGTTTATGGTGCACAGCTCCAGGTGGAGGTGCGTATCGACGTGCAGCGCGGTTGCCAATTGGTCGGCACCACGCGTGACGCAGGCATCGAGCAACTCGGCGTGCTGGATTTTGGCAGTGGCTCCCGGCTGGATGACCCGGCAGGCCCGTTGAGCGCCGCCTTGATCAGCCAGCGCCAGCCACGCCTGGAATGCAACCCGGATACGCCGTATCAGATGCGTGTCGACGGCGGCTTGCATGGCGGCGTCGGCGAAGTGCGTTACCTGGGCGCCACGGCGCCTTCGATCAAACCCATTCCCTATCGTATTTATGTCGACGCCGCGCGCCGCATCCCCTTGGCGGTGGACGTACCGGTGAGTGGCCGCGTGCCCGACTCCGGCACGGTAGACCTGCCCCTCTACGGGCGCATCGAGCCGCTCAAGGACATCCCGGCCGTGGGGCGTTATTCCGACCTGCTCAAAGTGACGGTGACATGGTAAGCCGCGGCTTGGCCTTCGTGGCGCTGGGCGGCCTGTTGCTGCTGGCCGATGACGCCCAGGCGGCGGTCGCCGGGCAGATTCATGCACGGCTGGTGATCACCGCCAGTTGCCAGGTAAGCAAAGGCACCGACAGCGCGCCGGTCAGCCCGGACGGCGGCTCGGCCTTGCTCGACTTTGGGAGCCACGGGCCCACGTGGGACAACCGCCTGGGTGCCGGCATCAGTGACGGCGACAAGGCGGCCCTGGCGGTGTCGTGCAATCCCTCGGTGGTGAGCAGTTTCACCGTGACAATCGACGGTGGCGCCCACGGCGACGGCACCACGCGGCGCCTGAGCAACGGCCGGCAAACCATTCCGTATCGGCTGTCGGCCGATTCCGCGGGCCTGCGCACTTACAGCATCGGCCAGCAACGCAATTTCGTCGTGACCAAGGGCGCACAGGTACCGATCCCGGTATTCGGCTCGGTGGTGGCGAATACCAGGGCCCTACCGGCCGGCATCTACACAGACACCCTGACGGTGACTCTGGATTGGTAAATCATGAGGATGGACATCATGCATGCACTTGTATCGAAAGCAGTTTTCCCATTAATCGCGCTGGCGTGGGTGTCGGGCGCCCAGGCGGCGACCACCGTCACGGGGCAGATCAGTTCCACCCTGATCCTTACCAACAGCTGCCTGGTCAATGGCGCCGCCGGCACCACGGGCTTGAACTTCGGTACGATCAATTTCGGCACCACCAACAGCCAGTTCACCACGGCGACCGGCCAAGTGCTGGGCGGTGGCGGTGGCGCGTTGTCGATCCAGTGTTCTTCGGGCACTTCGCCGGTGATCACCGTGGGTGCAGGCTCCCATGACGGCCAATCCACTGGCGGCTCCCGCGCGCTGTATGACGGCGTGGCCAATTTCGTGCCGTATGACTTCTACACCGACTCCGGGCATTCGACGCTCCTGGCGATCAACGGCACCATCAATGTGGGCGCGAGCACGGGCTTGGCGCAAACCGTGAATATCTACGGCCAGGCCGTGGGCAAGACGGGGCTGCCGGCCGGCACCTACACCGACACGGTGTCTGTCCAGTTGACGTTCTAAAACCATGAGGCGTGCCTGCTGTACGACGCTTTTGGTGATGGTGGGTTGGGGTCTGCCGTTGTCGCTGCTGGCGGTCACCAGCCAGACGTTACAGGTCAGCGCGACGATAGCCGCGGGATGCCTGGTGGTGGGCGGCGGGACGAATTACGGCAGCCTCGCGTTCGGCACGTATTCGGCGCTGGCCACCAGCACGGTCTCGGTGGCGTTGAGCAGTGGGGTAACGCTGCAATGCACGCCAGGGGTCACGTTGAACATGAGCGTCGATGGCGGCTTGCACAACGTCAGCGGCCGGCGCATGCAGCTCAATAGCGGCAGCGCCCAAGTGGCGTATCAACTGTTTCAAGACGCGGCGCTGAGTCAGAGCCTGGGGGTCAGCCAGAGCGTCAGCGTGGCCTACAGCAACGCAAACGCGATAACCCTGCCGATCTACGGCCGGGTGGTATTACCGGGTAATCAGCCTGGGGGGACGTACAGCGACGTGCTGCAGGTGCAGCTGTCCTGGTAAGGCGATTGGCATAAGGAGTGGAATCTATGTTTGCAGCTTCCCGGCGGTATTGGGTCGCGGGTTTTATCGGTTTGGTGGGATTGGGAGCCGGACAAGCCCAGGCCGCCAGCTCGGTGCTGATCTGGCCCATTGACCCGGTGCTGGAGGCCGACCAACAGGCCAGCGCCTTGTGGTTGGAGAACCGCGGTACAGAGACCGCGAACCTGCAAATCCGGGTGTTTGCCTGGAGCCAGGGCGGGTTTGACGAGCAGTACCAGAACCAACGTGATGTGATTGGCAGCCCGCCGGTGGCGAAGATCGAACCGGGGCAAAAGCAGCTGGTGCGCTTGACCCGTACCCGCGAAATACCGCCAGGCCAGGAACTGGCCTACCGGATCATCATTGACGAGATTCCTGCCGCGATCCCTGAAACCCCTGCCGCCGATGGCAAGACAGCCGCTGCCATCCGTTTTCAGATGCGTTATTCGGTGCCCTTGTTTGCGTATGGCGCGGGCCTGTGGAGCAAGGATGACGCCACTCGCCAGCGCGACCCCAAGGGCGCGGGCAAGCCCGACCTGAGCTGGAAGAAGGTCACGGTGGCCGGGCGCAACTATGTGGAGATGCGCAACCAGGGCGCCGTGCATGCACGGCTTACCGATGTGGCGTTCAAGCAGGGTGGGCAAACCCGGCCACTGGTGGATGGCCTTCTGGGCTACGTGCTGCCGGGCGCAACCATGCGCTGGCCGGTACCTGAGGGCGTGCAGGCCGATCAACCGTTACAAGTGCGAGTCAATGGCGCAACGCAACTGGAGAATCTCGCACCCGCACGGTAGCGCAACGGAATAGGGCATGGAGTAGCCCTTGGTCTTAACGGATGGAGATGTCCATTGATGGACACAATGCCTTGGTGAGCCAAGATCGGGCTCGTAGTCTGTGGCGATCGGTGTGGGTGGTGGGTGGGCTGTCTAGCCTGGCGCTTGCGCCGGTTGGCGTGGCCGCGACGTTGCCGCCGCCCCCCAGCAGTATGGAGGCTGTAGCCGATGCACAGTTGTTCCTGGAACTGGTGGTCAACCAGTTGGACACTGGCCGCGTGGTCGCCGTTGATCAACGCGGCGGCGGCCTGTTTCTGCCTGCGGCAACGTTACGGGACGTGGGCATGAAACTGCCGGCCGACATCACCACCGAGGTCGCACTGGACCACGTTCCCGGCCTGCATACCGATTATGACAGCCAGGGCCAGCGCCTGATGCTGACGGTACCGCCGGCGTGGTTGCCGGAGCAGTTCATCGGCAACCGCGATAACTACCCGCGCACCCAGGCACTCACCAGTTTTGGGGCGCTGCTCAACTACGATGCCTACCTTAATGACACGGATGACGCTGGCACCTACCTGGGTATCTTCAACGAAGTGCGGCTGTTCGACACGTGGGGCACGCTGTCCAATACCGGCCAATACCGCACCACCTTTGGCGGTCAAACCAGCGGCAGCACCCTGGACAACGGCTATCGGCGCTATGACACCACCTGGCGCTTTTCCGACGATGAACGCCTGCTGACGTATGAGGCGGGCGACGTGATCAGCGGCGCGTTGCCGTGGAGCAGTTCGGTGCGCCTGGGCGGGGTGCAAGTGTCGCGGGACTTCGGCGTTCGCCCGGACCTGGTGACCTACCCCTTGCCACAGTTTGCCGGCGAGGCGGCGGTACCGTCGTCGGTAGACCTGTTTATCAACGGGTACAAGTCCAGCAGTGCCGACCTGCAGCCGGGCCCCTACACTTTGACCAACGTACCGTTTATCAACGGTGCTGGCGAAGCCGTGGTGGTCACCACCGATGCATTGGGCCGTCAGGTTTCAACCACCGTACCGTTCTACGTCACCAGTACGTTGCTGCAAAAAGGCTTGTCGGACTTTTCGGTGGCGGCCGGCAATTTGCGGCGGGACTACACCATTCGGGATTTTGGCTACGGGCCGGGCGTGGCCAGCGGCACGTTCCGCTACGGGGTGTCGGACTCCTTCACCCTGGAAAGCCACGCCGAGGCCTCGGGCGACCTGACCCTGGGTGGGCTGGGCGGCAACGTGCGGCTGGGCAACTACGGGGTGCTCAATACGGCCCTCAGCCAAAGCCAGTTCGGCAACGAGAATGGCCAGCAACTGAGCTTCGGTTATCAATACAGCAACCAGCGCTACAGCCTGTCTTACCAGCGAGTTGAGCGGCGCGACCAGTACGCCGACCTGACCCTGGTAGACACGCCTTACGCCAGCCTCAGCAAGCGCAGCGAGCAGGTGACCCTGAGCCTGAACCTCAACGACTTTGGCAGCATCGGCGCCGGTTATTTTGATGTACAGGCGGCCGATGACTCCCGCACCCGGTTGTTGAACCTCACGTGGAGCAAGCAGTTGTGGCGCAACACCAGTTTTTACCTGTCGGCTAACCGCGAGATCGGCGACAGCAACTGGGCCGTGCAAGCGCAATTAGTGGTGCCGTTCGACATCTACGGCAGCCTGGCCCTGAGTAATGAGCGCAGCCAGGCTGGCGAGAGCCGCCAGCGCGTCAACTACAGCCGCTCGGTACCGTCCGAGGGCGGGGTGGGCTACAACCTGGGTTACGCCAGTGGCGACGGGCCAGCCTATCGCCAGGCCGACCTGACCTGGCGCATGCAGTCGGTGCAGTTGCAGGCAGGCGTCTACGGCAGCAGTGACGCCGAGACCCGTTGGGCGGATGCCAGCGGCTCGTTGGTGTGGATGGACAACCAAGTGTTCGCGGCCAACCGGGTCAATGATGCCTTCGTGGTGGTGAGCACCGACGGGTACGCCGGGGTACCGGTGCTCTACGAAAACCAGCGGGTGGGTGAAACCGACCGCAACGGGCACCTGCTGGTGCCGTGGAGCAGTGCCTACTACCGGGGCAAGTACGAAATCGACCCGTTGAACCTGCCGGTCAACGTGCAGACCCCGAATGTCGAACAGCGCGTGGCGGTGCGTCGCGGCAGCGGCTACTTGCTGGAGTTCCCGGTGCGCCGGGTGATCGCGGCCAGTATCACTCTGGTAGACGCCCAGCATCAGGACTTGCCCCTGGGCAGCCAGGTACGCCATGAGCAAACCGGGGCGCGGGCGGTGGTGGGGTGGGATGGCCTGGTGTACCTGGAGAACCTGGCGGCCCACAACACCTTGCAGGTCACCCTGGGTGAGGGTCGTACCTGCCAGGCAACGTTCGACCTGGATACCAACGAGGAGCAGGTGCCGCTGATCGGGCCGCTGGTTTGCCAATGACATAAGGAGTGTGGGTGTGCGGGGCAAGGAATGGGTGTTTGCAGTGCTGGTGATGGTGAGCCTGGCTTTCGTGCAGCAGGCACAAGCCTTGTGTTCGGTGGGAGCGACCGTACCTGCAAGCTTTGGCACGGCGGTGAGCTCGATAAGCGTGCGCACCACCGCACAGACCAGCTCGACCAACTCTGGCGGCTTGAACTGCACCTCGGCCCTGATTTCGCTACTGGCCTCCACCGACCACTTCTACGCCACCATCACCGGCTCCTCGCAAGGCGGCATGGTGGGGCCGAGCGGTGATGTGATCAGCTATACGGTGTATGCCAACAACACCACCAGCTTTCCGATGGCCCGGGGCACCGTATTTGACTTTGGCGGCCCTGGCGGCATCGCACAAACAGCCGGGCTGATTTCCGGGCCGGGCACCAAAACCTTGCCGCTTTACATGAGCACGACTATCGGCAGTAACGTGGCAGCAGGCACCTATAGCGAGACCTTGAGTATTTTCTGGAACTGGAACTATTGCTCGGGTATTGGCATTGGCGGCATTTGTTTGGGGCGGGACATCAGCAGCGGCACCACCACCCTGACCGTCAGCGTGACGGTGGCTAACGACTGCACCATCACCGCACCGAATATCGCCTTTGGCAGCGCCCCGGTGATCAGCGGTTTCGCCCCCGTGACCGGGCAAGCCAGCATTGCCTGCACCAAGGGCAGCGCTTACACCGTGGGCATCAGCGACGGCCAGAACCCGGTGAGCGTGGGTGGGCAGCGGCGGATGATCTCGGGGAGCAACTTCCTCAATTACGATATTTTCAAAAGCGCCACCACCACGCGCTGGGGCAGTGTGAGCACCGCGCGGCGCGCCAGCTCCACGGCTGAAGTGAACCCCGGAAATGGCCTGGGCACCGGCAGCCAGGTGTTCAACTTCAACGCGGCGATCTATACCAACCAGGCCACGCCACCGGCAGGCACCTACCTGGATAACGTGGTGCTGGATGTTGGCTTTTAGAACCGCATCGTCTGCTTGAGCATGTGTGTGGTGGATGGGTCTTGCGGGCTGACCATCGCATAGTTATAGCCCGCTCCCGACCAGTACTCGGCCTGCAGTCCGTCGGCGCTGCGGCTGCCGCGGGGCAGAAGTTTGTTTTCCGGGCCCGGCGGGCGAATGTAGAAACTGATGCGCCGCCCTTGCGGGTCTTCATACAGCACCATGGCCGCTGCGCCTTGTTCGGTGCTCAACAGGCGCCCGCTGACCGCCTTGAACCCGGCCTGGCTCAGGTCCGGCAGGCGGTAGGCCTGGTTGAAGTAACGGTCGAGCCAGCCTTGCATGTCGCCGTCGCCTTGTACGCGGTAATCGGCGGGCAGGATGCCGTCTTGGGCAAACAGACGGTAGGCCTGCATGGCGTCGGCCATCGGCAGCACAGCCCCGGCGAGCGTCGCTTGCCGGGCTTGCCAGCCGCCAAGGCCGCCAACACTGACGGCGACCAACAGCACGGCGGCGCTTGCGAGGTGACGGCGTGATTGGCGCTTGATGCGTTGACGGATCAAGGCCGGGTCCAGCTCGGGGTTGGCCGGCTGTTGCAGCGCGCCGCTCAAGGACGCTCTTAGGTGCTGCGCATCCTGTTGCCAGGCGTGCACCTGGGCGGCGACCTCCGGGTGGGCCGCCAGCCAGGTGTCGAGCTGGCGGCGGTCGACGTCCAGAAGGTGGTGATCGACGTAGGCATGCAAATCGCGTTCGCTGGGGGGCAGGCTGATCATTTGAGTATCCGCAGGGCAGGGCTGGTGATTTCGCCGTCGCTTACCTGGCGCAGGGCCTGGCGTGCACGTGACAGGCGAGACATCACGGTGCCCACGGGCACCTCAAGGATGTCGGCGACTTCTTTGTAACTCAAGCCTTCCACCGACACCCACAGCAGCAGCGCGCGTTGTTCGGTGTTCAATTTGTCGAAGGCCTGCAGGGTCGATTGTGCGATGACGGTGCGTTCGACCGATGGCTGCGAATCATCGCGGCCAGTGAAAAACTCCAACATGCGCGTGTAACGCCGGGAACGCCGATGGGCGTCGAGAAACTGCCGGTAGAGGATCGAGAACAGCCAGGCGCGCAAGTCGCCTTCAAGGCGTTTGTCAGCCCAACTGATGATCGCGCGTTCAAGGCTGGCCTGTACCAGGTCGTCGGCGCTGCTGCTGTTACGCGTCAACGACACAGCAAATCGCCGCAACCTGGGGATGAATTCACGTAACTGTTCGTCAAGTTCGTGCATGGGGTGTCCTGCGGCTTCTCATCATTGGCACTGGGCTGTGCTTAGGAAGACGCCGGTCGTTGTAGGTTATTCCATTAATGAAAGAAAGAAACTGGACGATTGGGTATCAGTAATATCTGCATCACTCGGCGGTGTGTAATGACTCGCGTGCCCCTCAATCAACCCTCGTACCTGCAAGGCCATCGCCGGGCAGTGGACAGCAGAGGGTGGATGCATGAAGTCATTAACAACACAAACAAGATGCTTTTCCCGGCAAGGACTTGCCCATTTGCCTGACAGGCAACGTGATCTTTTCGAGCAGTGGGGCACAGGGCCTTCGGCGCGGCCGGCCTACACGCTGGTACACCACGCCATCGAGGCTCACGCGGCCTTGACACCCCAGGCCACGGCCGCCAAATGGGCCGGCCAGCACATCAGTTATGAGCAGTTGAACCGCCAGGCCAATCGGCTGGCGGTGCATTTGGTCGAGCTGGGCGTCAGGCGTGGCGACACCGTGGCGTTGTTTGTCGAGCGTTCGATTCCGATGCTGGTGGGCCTGCTGGCCGTTTTGAAAGTGGGGGCGGCTTATGTGCCGCAGGACGTCAGAATCGCGCCGCCGGTGCAATTGGCGATGATCCTTGAGTCGTTGTCGAGCCCCGTGGTACTGACCTTGTCTGCGTGGAGAGCCCGCGTCCCGCTGGCGCCGGAGCACCGTTGCCTGTGCCTGGACGAGTTCCTTGACGAGACACCGCACGTGGGCGAGGCCAATGACAGGGCGTTTATCGCGCCTGAGCCCGACGACCTGTGCTTTGTGCTTTTTACCTCAGGCACCACGGGACGACCCAACGGCGTACAAATCAGCCATCGTAATGTGTGCAACATCGCGCTCACCGAACCCGGCCGATTGGGCATGGCACCGGGCATGAAGGTGGGGCAGATTCTCAACATCGGATTCGACATGGCAGCCTGGGAAATCCTCGGCTGCCTGGCACACGGCGCGACGTTATTGATTCGCGGCAAAGACATTCGCCAGACGGCCCGCGAGTGCCAGGTATTGATCGCCACACCGTCGATCCTTGCCACCCTTGATCTGCGGGAGTGCCCCGCGCTGGAAGTGGTCGCCGTGGCCGGAGAGCCTTGCTCCCAGGCTTTGGCGGATACCTGGAGTTCCCACTGCCGCTTCTATAACGGTTGCGGTCCTACCGAAACCACCATCGTCAATACCTTGCACCGCCATACCCCGGGCCGGCTGTTGACCATTGGCACGCCGACCCCCAACAACACCGTCTATATCCTGGACGAGCAGGGCCGCCCCTGCCGGATGGGTGAGGTCGGCGAAATGTGGGCCGGCGGTGCCGGTGTGAGCGCGGGCTACCTGAATAATCCCGAACTGACGGCCGAGCGCTACCGCCCGGACCCGTTCATGGGGGCAGGCGCGATGATGTTTCGCACCCGTGACCTGGGGTGCTGGACCGCCGATGGCCAGCTTGAACACCGGGGGCGTGTCGACGACCAGGTAAAGGTGCGTGGGTTTCGTGTTGAGTTGGATGCGGTCTCGACGGCGCTGGAGTCGTGCGACGCGTGCGCCCGGGCCGTTACGCTGAAGCTCGACAGCAGAACCCTGGTGGCTTTCGTAACCCCGGCCAGTGCGGACATCGAGGCAGCAAGGCGGCAGTGTGAGCAACGCTTGCCCTATTACTGCGTGCCGTCGCAGATCTTCGCCGTGGAGCGGTTTGCACTCACTTCCCGGGGCAAGATCGATAAGGCACTGCTCCTGCAATTGGCCCGTGACCGTTGCGTGGCGCCGCTTGCGCTTGCGCAGTGTGGGGCCGCTGATGATTGATGCGCTGACAAAAACCGTGGTGCCCCGCAAACCTGTGGTGTGGCGACGCTGGTCTTCATTGCCGATGTTCTCCCAGTACAACTGCCTGGTAGTGATGGTGCTCGCTGCCAATGGGTTGTTTGCGGTGTTTGGCCTGGCCCGGCCGGCTGTTGAGGTCCAGACGCTGTCGACAATGGTGTTGATCAACCTGTCCCTGGCGATCCTGATCCGCCAGCAGTACGTGATCAATCTGCTGTTTTGGCTGGCCACACGGGTACCGGCGGGTTGGCCGTTATGGATCCGCCGCAGGGCGGCCAAGGTCTATCACCTGGGCGGGCTGCACAGTGGCGCAGCGCTGGCGGCGACCGGGTGGTTCGCGGTCATGGTTGCACTTCAGGGCGGGCGTTACTGGCAGCAGCCCTCGAGTGTTTCATTTGCTTGGCTATTGGTCAGCAGTGCGCTGCTGGGCCTGCTGCTGTTGATGGTGATCATGGCCCAGCCCTGGATTCGTGGGCGCTTTCATAATGGTTTCGAGCGTGTGCACCGGTTTGCCGGCTGGGCGGCGCTGTTGCTGTTCTGGGCGCTGACCCTGATGTCTGTGGCGCAAGGCGACCCGCAGGGTGGGTTGCTCCACGGCCTGATGCAGGCTGGCTCATTCTGGATGATGCTGTTGCTGACACTGAGCATCGCTTTGCCCTGGTTACGCTTGCGCAAAGTCCCCGTCGAACACCTGCGCCCGTCCAGGCATGCGGTGATCACCACGTTAGCGCATACCAGGCCGTTTCCCGGATCATCCACCGCCCTTAGCCTGCAGCCGCTGCTGGAGTGGCATTCGTTCGCCAACATCCCCACACCAGGACAGCCGGGTTTTCGCTTGATTGTTTCGCGTGCCGGTGACTGGACGGGACGTTACATCGAGCAGATGCCTTCCCATGTATGGGTCAAGGGGATCACCACCGCGGGTGTGGCGAATATCGAAACGCTGTTTAAGTCCGTGGTGTACATCGCCACTGGCAGCGGGATCGGCCCGGTGATGCCGCATTTGCTGGCAGCCCAGGTGCCGATCCAGTTGATCTGGTCCACCCGTAGCCCGAGGAAAACCTATGGGGATGAACTGGTTGACGAAATTCTGCAAGCCCAGCCCACGGTCGTCATATGGGATACCGACGTGCGGGGCAAGCCCGACCTGGTGCAATTGGCCTATGGCGCTGTTCACGCCGTTGGTGCCGAGGCCGTGATCTGCATTGCCAACCAGGCGCTGACGCAACGGGTGGTGGAGGAAATGGAAGCGAGGGGAATTCCCGCCTATGGCGCGATATGGGACTCGTGAATCTTTCAGGGCGCTACAACATTCTTTGGACATTGTGGAGGTGGTGATGGATATCGTGGTCGAGCGTTACGGTCGAGTGGTGCTGGTCAGGCTTAATCGGCCCCAGGTAAAAAATGCCCTGAATTCGGCGCTGATGCGCGAGTTGGTTACGTGCTTGCAGGCCCTGGACCAGGATCCGCAGGTAGGGTGTTTCGTGATTACGGGGGCCACGGATTACTTCGCTGCCGGGGCGGATATCAAGGAAATGAGCGGCAAGACTTACCTGGACATGCTCAACGAAGATTACTTCGTTGGTTGGGAAGCCTTTGCCGCGTTGCGCACGCCGAAAATTGCCGCCGTTGCGGGTTTTGCTTTTGGCGGCGGGTGTGAGCTGGCACTGATGTGCGACATGATTTTTGCCGCCGATACCGCGTGTTTCGCCCAACCGGAGATCAAATTGGGCGTGATGCCGGGCATGGGCGCCACCCAGCGGCTGACACACCTGATCGGCAAGGCCAAGGCTATGGATATGATCCTCACCGGCCGGTTAATGACGGCGGTGCAGGCCGAACAGGCCGGATTGGTATCGCGCGTGTTTGCCGCTCATACCCTGCTTGAGCAAGCCCTCGCGGTGGCGCAGCAGGTGGCCAGCTATGCCAAGACTGCCACGGTAGCGGCCTGTGAGGCAGTCAACCAGGCGCAGGAGTTGGGTGTGCGGGACGGGGTGCGATTGGAGAGAAGGCTGTTCCATGGGCTGTTTGCGACCCCTGATCAGAAGGAGGGAATGCACGCGTTCCTGCAAAAGCGCGCGGCTTCGTTTAATCAGCCATAACAACGGAGAAAAGCTGGGCGGTGGTTGCCAAGAAAATAACTACAGTGAAAAGGGAATAAACCTACATGAGCTGCGTCTCATAGCACCTTCCCCCTGCGGCCCCGGCCCTGGAGCTTTTCATGGTAGATCACTCATCACCGCCCCGTCCGCCGTTGAGCACCGCAAGCCTGATAATTCGGTTGGCCAGCATCGGCGTGGTGGTCGCGGTTGTGGCCGGGGCTTTTGCCTACGTCAACGGTAGCCTCGACCCACAGCGGTTGCGGCCTAAAACCCTGGTCAACGCCCTGGAAACCAACAACGGCCTGCACCCGGGCTACCGTCGTAACCATGCCAAGGGCGTGTGTGTGGCCGGTTATTTCGAAAGCAGCCCCGAGGCGCGGCAGTATTCCAGTGCCCAAGTCTTCAGCGAGGCGCGCACCCCGGTGATCGGGCGTTTTGCGCTGCCCAGCGGCAACCCGTATGCGCCGGACAGCAGCGTGCCGATCCGCAGTTTTGCCTTGCAGTTCAGCCTGGCCAACGGCCAGCAATGGCGCACCGGAATGAACAGCATGCCGGTGTTCCCGGTGGGTACGCCCGAGGCATTTTTTGCGATGCTCAAGGCCGGGGCACCCGACCCCGCCACCGGCAAACCGAACCCAACAGCCATGCCGGCATTCTTCGCGGCGCATCCCGAGACCGCGCAGTTCCTGGCCTGGGTCAAAACCGCCAAGCCGTCTGCCAGCTACGCCACTGAGACCTATAACGGCATCAATGCGTTTTACCTGGTAAACCCCAGCGGTCAGCGCCAGGCCGTGCGCTGGGGCGTCGTGCCACAAAGCCAGGATGCCGCGGGTGCCACGGCACCGGCCGGCAGTGATTTTCTCGAAAAAGACCTGACGCAGCGCCTGGTGGCCGGCCCGTTGCGCTGGCAGTTGAATCTCACCCTGGCCAACCCGGGAGACCCTTTGGACGATGCCAGCAAGGCTTGGGCCGGCGAGCACAAGGTGTTGAATGCCGGGACGCTGGTGCTGCAAAGCAGCCAGCCGCAGATGGACGGTGATTGCCGCGACATCAACTTTGATCCACTGGTGCTGCCGAGCGGTATCGAAGCCTCGAATGACCCGCTGCTGGCTGCCCGTTCGGCGGCATACGCCAGTTCTTACCTGCGTCGCACCAGCGAAGTCAGCCAGTTGCACAGCGCCCCTCAGGAGTCGAAGCCATGAATGCCCAACCCCGGTTTTTCGCTCCGCTGGCGCGGCTGCTGCATTGGTTGATGGCGTTGATGATCATCGCCATGCTGTTTATTGGCGCGGGCATGGTGGCCTCGGTGTCAGAGCGTCATGAGTGGCTGATCCACCTGCACAAACCGTTGGGGATTGCGATCCTGGCACTGGTGATCGTGCGGCTGGTGGTGCGTTTTTCCACTCGCCAGCCGCCGCTTCCTGCTGACCTGCCGCTGTGGCAGGTGCTGGCGGCCAAGGCGTCCCATGTGGTGCTGTATGCCTTGATGCTGGTGTTGCCGCTGCTGGGCTGGGCGATGATTTCGGCGGCCGGCGACCCGGTGATGCTCAGTAGTTCGGTGCAACTGCCGGCGTTGGTGGGAGCAAACGCGCCGTTATTTGCGGTGTTGCGCAAGGCCCACGGTTATCTGGCTTATTTGCTGTTTTTGACGGTGCTGCTGCACCTCGCGGCGGCGCTGTTCCACGGGTTGATCCGGCGTGACGGCGTGCTGCAGAGCATGACCGGCAGCAAGGACTGATACCTTGCCCGGCGACGGCGGCTGTGTAGCCGCCGTCGCCGGGCAAGGTGGACCCTTAGCGCAGTACGCCGACGATATCCGCCACGCTGCTCAACACATCCTTGGCCAATTGCATCGAGCGTTTGCCCGACCAGCCGGTGTGCGGGTTGGGCGCGTCATCGTTGTCCTTGAAGGGCATTTCCAGGGTCAGGGACAGGCAATCGAACTTCTCGCCGACGCTGTTGCACGCAAGTGTCATGTTGGCTTCGCCGGGCAGGTCGCGGGTGTAGCCGTGCACCGTCTGGAAGTCGCGGGTGAGGCCACTCAAGTGGCTGCGAAAGTGTTTCTCCAACTGCTCGATGCGTGGCGTGTAGCCAGGGTTGCCTTCACAGCCAGCGGTGAAAACGTAGGGGATTTCTTCGTCGCCGTGGATATCCAGGAACAAGTCGACGCCGTACTTTTCCATTTGCTGCTGGACGAACAGCACTTCCGGGCTGATCTCCTGGCTTGCACTCTGCCAGGCGCGATTGAGGTCCTGGCCCATGGCGTTGGTGCGCAGGTGACCATGGAACGCGCCATCGGGGTTCATGTTCGGCACCAGATACAGGTCGGCGGCGGCCAGCAGTTTTTTCAACTCGGTGTCACCGTCCTGCTGCAGGCGCTCGATAACGCCCTCCATGAACCATTCGGCCATATGTTCGCCGGGATGCTGCTGGGCGATGATCCAGACTTTGCGCTTGTTGGCTTGGCCTTTACCACGGCGCAGCAGTTGGATGTCTCGACCTTCGACACTTTTGCCGGTGGCCAGCAATTGCGTGCCGGCGCGGTTCAGCGCCTGCCCGATCAGCCAGTCATGGCGTTCGCGGCTGTAGGGTTCGAAGTAGGCGAACCAGGCTTGTTTTTCGCGGGTTTCGAGGGCGATGTGTAACGTCTCGCCATCAAAGCGGGTGGGCACCCGAAACCAGTTGATATGGTCGTAGGACGCCACGGCGTTGTAGCCACTCCAGGCGTGCTTGTAGGAAGAATGGCTAGCGTTGCTCAGGCGAAAGGTGTGGGTGTGGCCCACGTGCATGCCTTCGGCCTTGAAGTGGAACCACTGGAAGTGTTGGCTTCGCGTGTCCGGCTTGATGGCTAACAGCAACTGGTGGGCATCGCTGGCGTCGAGCACCTGGATATTGCCGCTGTCGAAGTCGGTACTGATCTTGATGGAGGTCAAGGCCACGGTCATAGTCTGGGTGCCTGAATATGAGTGTTGTGGCGGGCATTTTACACCGGAGTGGGGTAAAGCCTGGATGCAATTTTTGCGGGGGAGGAGGGGGCGTCGTCCATGACGCCGCCGCAGCTTAGAATCTATGAGATTGATTCTCAAGTGCTATTTTTGAAAGAACCGGCCTAGAGCGCTCGATCGACTTTCTTTTGGCGATGGTCTTTTGCTACCATGCGCGTCATCAAGTAACACACAGTCTTCATTAGCCTGAAGCCACGCCAGAAAAAACTGGCAAAAAAAAGACCCGGCCAAAGAGCCGGGTCAAAAACCGTGATTAGCCTGATGAGGAGATATTCCAAGAGTCCGACCTAAGGTCTCTTGGGCTATCGACTGATCTCGCGATCAGCTAGGTCCAATAATAATCATTATCATTTGCAAGTCAAATGTTTTTATCCCTCAGATAGAAATATTTTTGCTTCGCCTCGTTACATTCTCGCCGAGGGTTCGGCCTCCCGGGCCGAAAGTCGCAGCGACCGCTCCACCATTACCTTCGCCATATCAATCAAGTAGACCACTGAAAACGCCAGGTCCCGGCTATTGCCGTGGGCGCTGTTTGCCGACTCATAAGCGGTGGCGGCTGCGCTGCGCAGCAGGTCGGAGGCGTGGACCAGCGCTTCTTCATCGCTGATGCCTGGCTTGACCTCGAACAACGCGTCGTCAACGGCGGGTGGCGCGGCAGATTCTTTCAAGTAATAGTCCAGCGCGCGCTGGGCGGCGCCGCTGCTGCGCATGAACAACAGCTCGTCGTCATCGCAGGTTTCGGGCAGGGGATGCGGGGTTGTCGTCATTAGGTCGGTGCTCTGGGTGGGTGTCGAAAGCCTGCAACCGATATTAGTACTAATCGTATTTATGGCGTTTTATTGATTACTACAAACTGTTTATTGTCGTCGTGAGTACACAACGTATTGTCAGGCCCCATGGATAGATGGATAGCGTTGGTCAAGGCCAGCATGAAAGACCGCAAGGTCACGCAGGATCAATTGGCGTCGCGCCTGGGCATGTCTCAGGGTGGGGTCGGCCATTGGCTGAACAAACGCCGGGTGCCGAGCCTTGCCGACATGAACCGAGTGATGGCAGAACTAGGCCTGGATTACCTTGAGGTCGCGCTGGTGGTGCGCGAAAAAACGGTCGCACCAGTGGCGCAAGCGCTGGAGCCGACGCCGCATGACAACCCCAGTTATCGTTACCCGGTGAGCGAAGGGAAGGGAGGGTACCTATTGCAGGAAGAACCTCGGCCATACGGCGCTGGCCGTTTGCAGATAAGCGACTATCACGCCCGTGGCAAGGCATTCTGGATGCGGGTGACGGGCAATGCCATGACCGCCCCCAGCGGTTTGAGTATCACTGAGGGCATGATGGTTCAGGTGGACCCGGCCATTAAGCCCGAACCCGGCAAACTGGTGGTGGCCCAATGGGCATTCAACCCCCAGTCGGTCCTGCGCAAACTGGTGAAGCAAAGCGGCCAGCTTTACCTGGTACCGCTTAACCCGACTTACCCGAAGATGCTCTTCACTGAAGAGTGCCGGATCGTCGGCGTGGTGGTGCAGGCGGTCACGAGGTTTTAACTCGTGGCTTCCAGTTCCACCAATGCGCTGCCTTCACTGACCATTTCACCTTCCTGGCAGTACAGCGCCTTGATCACCCCTGCATGGGGCGCGCGAATGCTGTGCTCCATCTTCATGGCTTCCAGCACCACCAGTTGCGTGCCGGCCTCAACCGTTTGCCCGGCTTCCACCAGTACCCGCACGATGCTGCCGTTCATCGGTGCGGTCAGGCCGCCCTCATGGGACTGGCCGGCGTCGACGGCGGCGATTGGGTCGAACAGGCTGACGCTGTGTACCTCGCCATCCCAACGCAGAAACAGGCTGGCGCCCTCGCGTACCGCCAGATGGGAACGACGCACGCCTTGCTGGTCGATCAGCAACTGTTCACCGTGCAACTGTGGCGCATTGGCGCCGGTTTGCAGCTTCACCAGGCGATCCTGGCCGTTGCAGCTCAAGTGCAGGGACACTTCGGCCGGCAAACCGGCGCGAAAGCCGCGGGCGTCTGCCCAGGGCGAATGAGAGTCGCTGCTCGGTTGGGTGCATATCAGCGCCTGGCCTGCGGCCTGCCAGAACGCCTCGCCCAACTCGCCTGGCGCAGGCAGCAGTTCATCCTGATAACGCGGGATAAACCCGGTATCCAATTCAGCGGCTGCAAACGCCGGATGGCCGATGATGCGTCGCAAAAAGCCGAGGTTGGTCTTCAAACCACCCACGGCGAATTCATCGAGCATGCCCAGCAGTCGCAGGCGCGCCTGTTCGCGGTCTTCACCCCAGGCAATCAGCTTGCCGAGCATCGGGTCATAGAACGGTGAAACGCTGTCGCCCTGTTCTACACCGCTGTCTACCCGACGTCCCGGCCCGGGCTTGGATTCGCGGTACAGCGCCAAGTGTCCGGTGGCCGGCAGGAAATCATTGGCCGGGTCCTCGGCGTACAAGCGCACTTCAATGGCATGCCCCCGCAGCGGCACCTGCTCCTGGGTCATCGGCAGCGGCTCGCCCTGGGCCACACGAATCTGCCAGGCCACCAGGTCCAGGCCGGTGATCGCCTCGGTCACCGGGTGTTCCACCTGCAGTCGGGTGTTCATCTCCATGAAGAAAAACGCGCCGCGGGCATCCAGCAGAAACTCCACGGTGCCCGCACCTACGTAACCGATCGACTGAGCAGCACGTACGGCCGCTTCGCCCATGGCCTTGCGCTGCTCGGCACTCAGGCCGGGCGCGGGCGCTTCCTCGACGACTTTTTGATGGCGACGCTGGATCGAGCAGTCGCGTTCGTTGAGGTACAGGCAATGGCCGTGCTGGTCGGCGAACACCTGAATCTCGACGTGGCGCGGCTTGAGCAAATACTTCTCCACCAGCATCTGCGCGTTGCCAAACGAGGACAGCGCTTCACGCTGGGCCGAAGCGAGAGCTTCGGCCAATTGGCTGACGTCCTCGACCACTTTCATGCCCTTGCCGCCACCGCCGGCGGTAGCCTTGAGCAACACCGGGTAACCGATGCGCTCGGCCGCCTGGCGAAAGGTTTCCAGGTCCTGGGCGTCACCGTGGTAACCGGGCACCAGCGGCACGCCGGCGGTTTCCATCAGCGCCTTGGCCGCCGATTTGCTGCCCATGGCATCAATGGCCGAGGCGGGCGGGCCGAGGAAGATCAGCCCGGCGGCTTCAATGGCGCGGGCGAACCCGGCGTTCTCTGAAAGAAAGCCATAGCCTGGGTGAATCGCCTGGGCGCCACTGGCTTGGGCTGCGGCGATCAACTTGTCGATTTGCAGGTAGCTGTCGGCGGCCTTGCTGCCGCCCAGGTCAACGCGGATATCTGCCTCTCGGGCGTGCCGCGCGTCGCGGTCAGTGGCGCTGTGCACGGCCACGGTGGTCAAGCCCATGGCCTTGGCGGTACGCATCACACGGCAGGCAATTTCGCCACGGTTGGCCACCAGTACAGTGGTAAGCGTCTTCATGAACGCGGCTCCTGAGGCTGCCAGTTGGGCGTGCGTTTTTGCAGGAATGCGCGCAAGCCTTCCTGGCCTTCTGCGCTGACGCGGATCCGGGCGATGGAGTTTTCACAATAGCGGCGCAACGCCGGGGTGAGCGCGCCATGGCCGACCTCGCGCAACAGATCCTTGCTGGCACGCATGGCCGCCGGGCTGTTGAGCAGCAGGTTGGTGATCCACAGTTCAACTTGCACCTCCAGGTCAACGGCCGGATAACTTTCCGCCAAAAGCCCGATTTCTCGCGCACGCTGGCCGCCAAAACGGTCGGCCGTGAGGGCATATCGGCGG
This sequence comes from Pseudomonas sp. A125, assembly GCF_055409485.1. Lineage (NCBI taxonomy): Bacteria > Pseudomonadati > Pseudomonadota > Gammaproteobacteria > Pseudomonadales > Pseudomonadaceae > Pseudomonas > Pseudomonas sp. A125. The sequence continues at coordinate 25,780 of NZ_JBUZVP010000038.1, read as the reverse complement.
GCTGCCCGCTCGCCGATCGCCTGCACCACGAACGGGCTGATCACTGCCGGCGCCAGGCCGATACGCACTTCCGACAGGCAGAACTGCGCATCATCGGTGCCAATCGCCATATCGCAGCAACTGATCAGCCCGAGGGCGCCGCCGTAGGCCGCACCCTGAACCACCGCCAGCGTCGGGATCTTCAGCTTGGCCAAGTTGTACATCAGCTCGGCCAGCTCCCGGGCATCGTCCAGGTTGGTGTGGTAATCCAGCTCGGCCGACTGTTGCATCCAGGCCAGGTCGGCGCCGGCGCTGAAGTGCTTGCCGCGCCCGCGCAGCACCAGGAAGCGCAGGGCTGGATCGCCTTGCACCTGGTCCAGGGCGATGATCAATTCGCGGATCATTTCGGCGTTGAACGCGTTGTTCTTGGCTTCACGACTGAGCCACAGGGTGGCAAAGCCACGCGGGTCGGTGACCAGTTCGAGGGTGTTGAAATCGCTCATGGGTGCAGCTCCATTTACATGCGAAACACGCCGAAGCGGCTCGGCTCGATGGGGGCGTTCAGTGCCGCAGACAAGGCCAGGGCCAGTACGTCGCGGGTCTGCAACGGGTCGATGACGCCGTCGTCCCAAAGCCGTGCGCTGGAGTAGTAGGGGTGGCCCTGGGTTTCATACTGGTCGAGGATCGGCTGTTTGATCGCCGCTTCTTCCTCGCTGCTGAAAGCCTGGCCCGCGCGCTCGGCCTGCTCACGCTTGACCTGCACCAGCACGCCCGCCGCCTGCTCGGCACCCATCACGCCGATGCGTGCGTTGGGCCACATCCACAAAAAGCGCGGGTCGTAGGCGCGGCCACACATGCCGTAGTTGCCGGCGCCAAAGCTACCGCCGATGATCACGGTGAATTTCGGCACCTTGGCACAGGCCACTGCCGTCACCAGCTTGGCGCCGTGCTTGGCGATGCCGCCGGCCTCGTATTTCTGGCCGACCATAAAGCCGGTGATGTTTTGCAGGAACAGCAGCGGAATCCCGCGCTGGCAGGCCAGCTCGATAAAGTGCGCGCCTTTTTGCGCGGCTTCGGCGAAGAGGATGCCGTTGTTGGCCAGGATCGCAATCGGGTAGCCGTGCAGGTGCGCAAAACCGCACACCAGCGTGGTGCCGAACAACGCCTTGAATTCATCGAATACCGAACCGTCCACCAGCCGCGCGATCACTTCACGTACATCGAACGGCTGCTTGGCGTCGGCCGGGATCACGCCGTACAGCTCTTCGCTGCTATAAAGCGGCGCCAGCGGCGTGCGTTGTTGCAACTGGCCCAGCTTGCGCCAGTTGAGGTTGGCCACACTGCGCCGGGCCAGGGCCAAGGCATGTTCGTCACTGTCGGCATAGTGGTCGGCCACCCCGGAAATCCTGCAGTGCACATCGGCACCGCCCAGGTCTTCGGCGCTGACGACTTCACCCGTCGCTGCTTTCACCAGCGGCGGGCCGGCGAGAAAGATGGTGGCTTGCTGGCGGACCATGATTGCTTCGTCTGCCATCGCCGGCACATAGGCGCCACCGGCGGTGCAGGAACCCATCACCACCGCGATCTGCGGTATGCCCTGGGCACTCATGTTGGCCTGGTTGAAAAAGATTCGCCCGAAGTGCTCGCGGTCCGGGAACACCTCATCCTGACGCGGCAGGTTGGCGCCGCCGGAGTCCACCAGGTAGATGCACGGCAAGCGGTTCTGCTCGGCGATGGTCTGGGCGCGCAGGTGTTTCTTGACGGTCAGCGGGTAGTACGAGCCGCCCTTCACGGTGGCATCGTTGGCGACGATCATGCACTCGACGCCTTCCACCCGGCCAATCCCGGCAATCACTCCGGCCGCCGGCACGTCTTCGCCGTACACCTGATAAGCCGCCAGTTGGCTGAGTTCAAGAAACGGCGAACCCGGGTCGAGCAAGCGGTTTATCCGCTCGCGCGGCAACAGCTTGCCCCGTGACGTATGCCGTTCCTGGGCCTTGGCGCCGCCGCCTTGCTGCACCTGGGCGAGCAGGCTGTGCAGGGCGTCGACCTGTTGGAGCATCGCCGCGCCGTTGGCGGCAAATTCCGCCGAGCGCGGGTTAAGCTGGGTGTGCAGGGTAGCCATGGGGCGCGCTCCGTTCAGCGGGTTTCGTTAAACAGTTCGCGACCGATCAACATGCGCCGGATCTCACTGGTGCCGGCACCGATTTCGTACAGCTTGGCGTCACGCAACAGACGGCCCGCCGGGAATTCATTGATATAGCCGTTGCCGCCGAGAATCTGGATCGCGTCGAGGGCCATCTGGGTCGCGCGCTCGGCGCTGTACAGGATCACCCCGGCGGCGTCCTTGCGCGTGGTCTCGCCACGCTCGCAGGCCTGGGCCACCGCATACAAATAAGCGCGGCTGGCATTGAGTTGGGTGTACATGTCGGCGACCTTGCCCTGGATCAGCTGGAACTCGCCGATGCTCTGGCCGAACTGCTTGCGGTCGTGGATGTAGGGCACGATCAGGTCCATGCAGGCCTGCATGATCCCGGTGGGGCCGCCGGAGAGCACCACGCGTTCGTAATCGAGGCCGCTCATCAGCACCTTAACGCCGCCATTCAGCGCGCCGAGGATGTTTTCTTCGGGTACTTCGACATCATCGAAAAACAGCTCGCAGGTGTTGGAGCCACGCATGCCCAGCTTGTCGAACTTGGTGCTGCGACTGAAGCCTTTGGAGTCGCGCTCGACGATAAATGCAGTGATGCCGTGGGCACCCTTTTCGAGGTCGGTCTTGGCGTAGATTACGTAGGTGTTGGCGTCGGGGCCGTTGGTGATCCAGGTCTTGCTGCCGTTGAGCACGTAGACGCTGCCACGTTTATCGGCGCGCAGCTTCATGGACACCACGTCGGAACCGGCATTCGGCTCACTCATGGCCAGGGCGCCGATGTGTTCGCCGCTGATCAACTTGGGCAGGTACTTGAGTTTTTGTTCGTGGGTGCCGTTGCGGTTGATCTGGTTGACGCAGAGGTTGGAGTGCGCGCCGTAGGACAACGCCACTGAAGCCGAGCCCCGGCTGATCTCTTCCATGGCCACCACGTGGGCCAGGTAGCCCAGGCCGGCGCCGCCGTATTCTTCCGGCACCGTGATGCCCAGCAGGCCCATGTCGCCGAACTTGCGCCACATGTCGGCGGGGAACAGGTTGTCGATGTCGATCTGCGCAGCGCGCGGCGCCAGTTCCTTGGCCACGAAGGACTGCACCTGGTCGCGCAGCATGTCGATGGTTTCACCGAGGGCGAAGTTCAGGGAGGGGTAACTCATGGACGGGCACCTTCTAGCGTTGTTTTTGTGTGGCCAATGCGCCGGGGGAGGGCGATCACCTTTACGTTAACGTAAACTTGCGTTGCAGGACTGTCAATCGTAGTTTACGTTTACGTCAAGCAACGCAGCGTCCACCTACAATAAAGACAAAATAGGGGTCGAAATGGAACAAGCGAATCAGAGCTACAGCCGTGGCTCCCAGGACAAGACCTTGCTGGCCATGACGATCGGCCAGGCATTCGACCAAACGGTCGCGCAGTACCCGGAAGGTGACGCGCTGATCGTGCGTCACCAGAACCTGCGCTACACCTGGCGGCAACTGGCCGACGCGGTCGACCTGCACGCCCGGGCCTTGCTGGCGCTGGGTTTGCAGACCGGCGATCGCCTCGGCATCTGGGCGCCCAACTGCGCCGAGTGGTGCATCAGCCAGGTGGCCAGCGCCAAGCTGGGGGTGGTTCTGGTCAACATCAACCCGGCCTACCGCAGCAGTGAGCTGGAATACGTGCTCAAGCAATCCGGTTGCCAATGGCTGGTGTGCGCCGGTTCGTTCAAGTCCTCCGATTACCATGCGATGTTGCAAGAACTGGTGCCGGAATTGGCCGAAGATGCCATCGGTGAGGTGAACAGCGACAAACTGCCGGACCTGCGCGGCGTCATCAGTCTGGACCCGCGACCGCCCTCGGGATTCCTGCCCTGGTCGCAGTTGTCGGCCCTTGGCGCAGGCGTGCCGCCCGAGCATCTGCAAATCCGCCAGGCCAGCCTGCACTTCGATCAAGCCGTCAACATCCAGTACACCTCCGGCACCACCGGCTTCCCGAAGGGCGCCACCCTCAGTCATCACAACATCCTCAATAATGGCTACATGGTTTGCGAAAGCCTGGGCCTGACCGCGCAAGACCGCCTGGTGATTCCGGTGCCGCTGTATCACTGCTTTGGCATGGTGATGGGCAATCTGGGCTGCATCACCCACGGCACCACCATGATCTACCCGAATGACGGCTTCGATCCGCTGCTGACCCTGGCCGTCGTCGCCGAAGAACAGGCCACCGGGCTCTACGGCGTGCCCACCATGTTCATCGCCATGCTCGATCACCCGCGTCGCGCCGAGTTCGACCTGTCGCGCCTGCGCACCGGGATCATGGCCGGCGCAACATGCCCCATCGAAGTGATGCGCCGGGTCATCAGCGAGATGCACATGCGCGAGGTGCAGATCGCCTACGGCATGACCGAAACCAGCCCGGTGTCGTTGCAGACCGGGCCGGATGATGACCTTGAGCGGCGCGTGACTACGGTTGGCCGCACCCAGCCACAGCTGGAAAGCAAGATCATCGACGAGTCTGGCAACACCGTGGCGAGGGGGCAGATAGGCGAGCTGTGTACCCGTGGTTACAGCGTGATGCTCGGCTACTGGAACAACCCCGACGGCACCCGCGACGCCATCGACGACGCCGGGTGGATGCACACCGGCGACCTGGCAACCATGGACGAGCAGGGCTACGTGTGCATCGCCGGGCGTAACAAGGACATGATCATTCGCGGTGGCGAGAACGTGTACCCGCGGGAGCTGGAGGAGTTTTTCTTCACCCATCCGGCGGTGGCGGATGTGCAGGTGATCGGTATTCCGGATGAGCGCTATGGTGAGGCGATCGTAGCGTGGGTCAAGTTCCACCCCGGGCATGTCGCCAACGAGCTTGAGCTGCAGACGTGGTGCAAGGGGCGGATCGCGCATTTCAAGACGCCGAAGCACTTCAAGTTCGTCGACGAGTTTCCGATGACGGTGACCGGCAAGATCCAGAAGTTCCGAATGCGCGAGATCACCATCAAAGAGCTCAAGGACGCCTAGAGCCGCACCACAATCTTGCCGACCTGGGCGTTGGACTCCATGAAGTCATGGGCCAGGGCAATGTCCTCAAAAGCAAATACGCGGCCGATCACAGGTCTTAGTTGACCGCTCGCCAGCCCCCGCAGGATAAAGCGCTTGGCCTTTTCCAGGCGCGCCGGGTCCTGGCTGATCTCGAACAGCTCGTAACCGCGCAGGGTCAGATGCTTGCCAAGGATGTCCATTACCCGCACCGACAAGTCGCGGCTGTCGAGGGCGCCGTACTGGAAAAAGATCCCTTGCAGGCTGAGGGCGCCAAGGATGTCCGACACCGCGGGGCCACCCACCGGGTCAAAGGCCATGCGCGCACCCTGGCCGTTGGTGAGCGCCATGACTTCGGCCTGCACATCCTGTTCGGTGGTGGCGATGACATGTGCGGCGCCGGCAGCCAGCAAGGCCTGGCGTTTTTCCGAGGTGCAGGTCAAGGCCACAGGGACCGCGCCCAGCAGGTTGGCGATCTGGATTGCCGCCAGCCCGACGCTGCTGGACGCAGCACCTGAGCGCTGCCAGTAGTGTGGAAACGGACGATACGTGCCATGGCATTTCCCCCTGAGGTGCTCAAAACGAGTAGCCGCGCATGCCGCCGTCGATGGTCATCACGGTGCCGGTGATATAGCGCGCCAAAGGCGAGGCGAGGAAGGCCACGGCATTGGCGACGTCCGCGGGCTCGCCGAAATCCCCCAGGGCAATATTGCGTTCGGCGAACTCACGGCGCGCTTCACCGGGGTACAGGCGGCGTATCTGCGCCGTGTCGATCAGCCCGGGTTGTACGCAATTGACCGTCACGGCGTGTTTGCCCAATTGCTCGGAAAGGCCTTTGGACCACGCCACCAGGCCGGCCTTGGCAACGATGGCGGCATTCACCACCTCGGGCTCCAGGTTGCCGCTGATATTGATGATGGTGCCACCCTTGCGGGCGATAAATTGCGCGAGCAATTGCTGGGTCAACTGTCGGTGGCGGTCGAAGTTGAGGGTCATGCCTTCAATCCATTCGCTTTCGGGCGCATCAATGGCCATCGGGCGGCTGCCACCGGCGCAGTTGATCAGGATGTCGACGTGGCCCAGGCGCGCCAGGGCGTCGGCGGCGATGAGCGCCGGGGCATCGGCTGCCATGAAGTCCTGGATCAATGTCAGCGGCGCGGTGCCGTCACTCTGGCTGATTTCTGCTACCAGGCTTTCGAGCAAGTCAGCGCTGCGCGCTACACCGAGTACCTGCACGCCTTCTGCGGCGAGGGTTTTGCAGATGGCTCGGCCCAGCCCCATGCTGGCGCCGGTGACGAGTGCAGTTTTACCGCGTAGTTGCAGGTCCATGGTTGCCGCCTTTTTGAATCGTGGTTGATGCAACCCACGATAGGCGGATGGATTGGAAAGAAAAACGGCGGGATGGGTCTTTCATTGTTATAGAAATAATAACAATGCTTCAGGCCAGGCCTTGTTGCTCCAGCAGTTCGGTGAGCCAGTCAATAAACACCCGGACCTTGGGCGCCAAGTGTTGCTTGTTGGGATACAACACGGAAATCGGCTTGGGCTGCGGTGTCAGGCCGGGCAGTACCTGAACCAGGGCGCCACTGTCCACGTAGGGTTGCAGGGACAATTGCAGGCCTTGCAGCAAGCCGAAGCCTGCCAGGCCACAGGCCAGGAATGACTCTGAATCATTGACCTGAATCCCGCTTTTCAGGCGGGTGACGAGCGTTTCGCCATCGACGTAAAACGACCAGTCCATGATCTTGCGATGAGGCCCGGAGAAATAATTGACCGCCACATGCCGCGCCAGGTCCGCAAGTTGGGTCGGCACGCCATGCCGGTCCAGGTAGCCAGGGGACGCACAGGTCAGCATCGGTACCGTTCCGATGCGTCGGGCGACGCTGCTGGAGTCGGTCAACTCCCCCAGGCGCACCACACAGTCCACACCTTCACCGACGATATCGATGGGCGTGTCGCTGCTGCCGACCACCAGTTCGATATTCGGGTAGCGCTGCTGGAACAGCGGCAGGGCGGGGATAACCACGGTTTTTGCCAGAATCACTGGCAGGTCCAGGCGCAACTTGCCGGCAGGGCTGTCAGCTGTAGAGGTAAAGGTGGCCAGTGCTGCGGTGACATCGCCGAGAATCTTCGCGCTTTGCCGGTAAAACTGCTCACCTTCGGCGGTCATGCTCAGGGTGCGCGTGGTGCGGTTCAGCAGGCGCACAGCGAGGGTTCGTTCCAGGTGCTGAATGGCTTTGGTAATGGCAGGACGATGCAGTTGCAGCACGTCGGCAGCCTTGCTGAAGCTGGCGCTGTCGACCACCTGAACGTAGATCTGCATGGCCTGAAACATGTCCATGGGCACTTCCCGCGCAAAAGGCCATGAGCATAACGTATTGCCGGTACGAATCGCGCAAAGCACAAAGGGGACCCGAAGGTCCCCTTTAATTTGTCGTTGCGTGCTCTTTTTTTATTATTGAGGGGCGGTCTATTGTTGTTTTTGGCAACCGTGGCCCTTTACCGCTGTTTTTGGCGACCCCCATCCGGGGTCAAGAGCAAACGTATTTTTTTGAGCGCTGATCTGCTTCTTCGCACGCGATCCAACCAGTGGGTAGCTACCTTGAGGTAGTTTTTTGTTCTTCTCTATCCGGTTGCGGGTTTCGGCATCTGCCGTTCCCTGCGAAGCACATCTTCTCCAAAAAAATCTGTTAGCTGCGTCTCTGCCGTGTTGTTTTTGTTATGTCAGAGTCGTTACGTCTTATTTTTATTAGGTTTGGTGCTTTTTATTCTTGTTATGCAATAGAGATAGCAGAAGCCGTGCCAACTTTATAAAGTGCTTTAAAATCAATGACTTGATTTTTGTGTAGGAAATTTCTTTCAGTGAATGCGACAAAATATGTTCCCGTGTTACCCGATGTGTAGCTGCGAGGTAACACATCGTCACGGCAACGCTACTCAACCGGCGCTGCGCGCCTTCGCCACGCGCGAGCCGGTGGGGCGACCCAGTACGGTACAGATCTGCTGGCCCGCCAATACCAGCGTGTCCATGTCGATACCGGTTTCGATGCCCAGGCCATTGAGCAGGTACAACACGTCTTCCGTGGCAACGTTACCGCTGGCCCCCTTGGCATAGGGACAACCGCCGAGCCCGGCAATAGAGCTGTCGAACACCCGGATACCTTCCTGAAGGCTGGCGTAGATATTCGCGATAGCCTGCCCGTAGGTGTCATGGAAATGCCCGGCCAGCTTGTCACGTGGCACCTCGACGCCGACCACCTCGAACATCCGCCGCGTGGCGCCCGCGGTGCCGGTGCCGATGGTGTCCCCCAGGGACACTTCATAACAGCCCATGGCAAACAGTTCCCGGGCTACCGCCGCCACCTGTTCCGGCGCTACCTGGCCTTCGTAAGGGCAACCCAACACACACGACACATACCCGCGCACGCTCACACCATGCTGCCTGGCCGCGTCCATGATCGGCACGAAGCGCTCCAGGCTTTCGCTGATGGAGCAGTTGATATTGCGCTGGGAAAACGCCTCGGACGCCGCTGCGAACACGGCGACTTCCTTCACACCCGCTGCGAGCGCATCTTCAAAACCCCGCAGGTTCGGCGCCAACGCGCCATAGGTCACGCCCGGCTTGCGCTGAATTTGCGCAAACACTTCGGCAGACCCGGCCATCTGCGGCACCCACTTGGGCGACACAAAGCTGCCGACCTCGATATAACCCAGGCCGGCTGCGGTCAGCGCGTCGACCAGTTGCACCTTGTCGGCAACGCTGATGGGTTGCGCTTCATTTTGCAGGCCGTCGCGCGGGCCGACTTCCACCAGGCGCACATGAGAGGGAAGGGACATGGCAGCTACCTTTTATGAATGGCCAACCTGGCTCTGAATGGTTTGTTCCAGCGCTTGGGTACAACGTTCTTCGGCGGTGTCCAGTTCCAGTTTCATCTGTTCGATGTCGAGCAACTGTTGCTCCAACTGCTCGCGGCGCTCGGCGATTTTCGCCAGCATGCTGTGCAGTTGCTTCTGGTTGCCGCTGGTGGGGTCGTAGAGTTCGATCAGCTCGCGGCACTCGGCCAGGGAGAAACCGATGCGCTTGCCCCGCAGGATCAGCTTCAAGCTGACCTTGTCACGCGGCGAATAAATGCGCTCCTGGCCCCGGCGTTCCGGGGCCAGCAGGCCTTGTTCTTCATAGAAGCGAATGGCGCGGGTGGTGATGTCGAGCTCGCGCGCGAGGTCGGAGATGCTGTAGGTCGTACTCATGGTGGCGCTCAAGGAGTGTCTTGAGCGTTAAGCTAATGGCTGGTTGACGTTAACGTCAAGCCTGCTGCTTATCCAGTTTCTTCTCATGGGCGGTCACTTGCTGGCACAACTCGATCATCTGCTCACGCATCCAGCGGTTGGCCGGGTCCTGATCGGTGCTTTCGTGCCAGTACAGATGGGTTTCCACCATCGGCACATCATTCACCGGCAGGTTGAACCAGTGCAGTTCATGGCGCCGGGCAAACCGCTCCGGTACGGTCATCACCATGTCGGTTTGCTGCAACACTTGCGAAGCCATCAGGTAGTGCTGGGAGCGCAGGGCGATCTTGCGTTGCAGGCCCATCTTGCCCAACGCCAGGTCGACGTGGCCCAGGCCATTGCGTCGGCTGGAGATATGAATGTGGGTCAGCGACAGGTAGTCATCCAGCGTGAGTTTTTCCTTGCCTGCCATTGGATGGCCCTTGCGCATGGCGCACACGTAGCGGTCTTCCATCAACTTGACGTGGCGCACTTGCGGGTCGGTGTTAAGCGGCGCATCCACGGCAAAGTCCAGGCGGCCGGCGGCCAACTCCTTGGTGGTTTCCCGGCGCTTGGACAGGAAACTCTCGATCACCACTGTCGGCGCCAGGCGGCGCAGGCGCTGGAACAGAGCGGGCAGAATCACCGCTTCGGTGAGGTCGGTCATGCTGATGCGGTAGGTCTTGGCCGCCTGTTGCGGGTTGAAAATCCGGCTTTCCTGCACCGACACCCGCAGCAACGACAGCGCATTACGCACCGGGCCGATGATGTTCTGGGCCATGGGCGTGGGTACCATGCCCTGGGCGGTACGCACGAACAGCGGGTCGTTGAAGGTCTCCCGCAGGCGGGCCAGAGCGTTCGACACGGCCGGTTGGGTAATCCCGACAATCTGCCCGGCGCGGGTCAGGTTGGCTTCGGTGTAGATCGCGTCAAAGACGATGAAAAGGTTAAGGTCGACCTTGCTCAGATTCATTTCGCTGCGCTCTTATTGTTAGGTTGCCATGCGCCGATCATATATCGGTGATGAATGTTAATACACGCCGAGAATAGGCTAGGTAAATTATCAACGCTGTTCTAGCATCAATTTCATGACCTAAACAACCTTCCTAAAGGGAGCTGCTCATGGATTTCGCTTATTCGCCCAAGGTTCAGGAACTGCGTGAACGCGTCACTGCGTTCATGGACGCTTACGTCTACCCGGCCGAGCCGGTGTTCGAACGCCAGGTCAGCGAAGGAGATCGCTGGCAGCCCACTGCAATCATGGAAGAGTTGAAACTCAAGGCTAAAGCCGAGGGCCTGTGGAACCTGTTCCTGCCGGAATCCGAACTGGGCGCTGGCCTGACCAACCTCGAATACGCGCCATTGGCAGAAATCATGGGCCGCTCGTTGCTGGGGCCAGAGCCGTTCAACTGCTCCGCACCCGACACCGGCAACATGGAGGTGTTGGTACGCTATGCCAATGAGGAGCAGAAACAACGCTGGCTCGAACCGTTGTTGCGCGGCGAGATCCGTTCGGCGTTCGCCATGACAGAGCCAGACGTGGCCTCCTCTGACGCCACCAATATGGCCGCCCGTGCGGTACGTGACGGCGACGAGTGGGTCATCAACGGTAAAAAGTGGTGGACCTCCGGTGCCTGCGATCCGCGCTGCAAGATCATGATCTTCATGGGCCTGAGCAACCCCGATGCACCGCGCCACCAGCAGCACTCGATGATCCTGGTACCGGTGGATGCCCCCGGTGTGAAAATTGTGCGCCCGCTGCCGGTGTTCGGCTACGACGACGCGCCCCATGGCCACGCCGAAGTGCTGTTTGAAAACGTGCGTGTGCCTTACGAAAACGTTCTGCTGGGCGAGGGCCGCGGTTTTGAAATCGCCCAGGGGCGCCTTGGCCCGGGCCGCATCCACCACTGCATGCGTTCTGTCGGCATGGCCGAACGTGCGCTGGAATTGATGTGCAAACGCTCTGTCAGCCGTACCGCCTTCGGCAAACCGCTGGCACGCCTGGGTGGCAACATCGACAAAATCGCCGACTCGCGGATGGAGATCGACATGGCGCGCCTGCTGACCCTCAAAGCCGCCTACATGATGGACACCGTGGGCAATAAGGTCGCGAAAAGCGAAATCGCGCAGATCAAGGTGGTAGCGCCGAACGTGGCATTGAAGGTGATCGACCGGGCGATTCAGATCCATGGTGGCGCCGGCGTATCCAACGACTTCCCGCTGGCCTACATGTACGCCATGCAGCGCACCCTGCGCCTGGCCGACGGCCCGGACGAAGTGCACCGGGCAGCAATCGGCAAGTTCGAGATCGGCAAGTATGTACCGCGCGAGATGATGCGCAGCGGGCAGTAAAACCGAGGTGTCTTCATCGCAGGCAAGCCAGCTCCCACAGGGGAATGCAGTCAACTGTGGGAGCCGGGCTTGCCCGCGATGAGGCCAGTGCGCGCAATAAAGATCTTTAAGTCCTCAGTAAACCCAAACCTCCACTCGCCGGTTCTTGATCCTTCCCTCATCCGCCGTATTCGCCGCCACCGGCATCTCGGCGCCAAAGCCGCGAATGTCCCTCAGCACCACGCCGCTCTTGACCAATTCCCGCCGCACCGCCATCGCCCGCAACTTCGACAATAGCGCCGCCCGCTGCGCATCATTCTTGGCATCCCCAAACCCCACCAGTGTCACCTGCTTGTCCAGCTTGCCGTGGCTCTTTATATACGCCACCACGCGCATCAAGTCCTGGCGCGCCTTGTTGTCGAGGCTGGCGCTGCCTTCCTCAAAGCGGAAGTTCACCGTCAAGCGCTGCGCCTGCCGGGCAATCGCCTGGTAGTCCTCGGGCATCGGGGCCCGCGGCTCCACCGTCATGGCTTGCACCTGTTGCGCGATAAAGCCGTTGGCAGCAACGATGGCCTGGCCCTTGCTGCTTTGCGCAAAGTCCACCAGCGCCCTGGCCCACGGGTTTTGCTCAACCGGCGGCAAATAGAAAAACAACCGGCGCGACAGTGGGTAATCCTCGGTGGCAATCAGGCTGTCCAGCGCCATCATGGGCTGTGAGTCACCATCGACAATAGCCACCGCCTTGGCCTGGCGCACATAGGGCAAGCCGATAAATCCGATACCCTGTGGATCGCCGCTGACCGCATCCGATAACTGCTCACTGGACTCGAACCGCTTGGCGCTGCCGTTCAGGGACTCGCCGCGACGGTTAAGCACCAGTTCCTTGAAGGTGTCGTAGGTGCCGGACTGATCATCCCGCGCATACAGGTGAATCTTGCCGCCGATGCCGCCGAGCTGTTCCCAGGTCGAGACCTTGCCGCTGAAAATCTGTGCCAGTTGTTCAGTGTTCAAGGTGTTCAGCGGGTTGCGCGGGTTAAGGATGATCGCCAAACCATCAATGGCGATGACCTGTTCGGCGTCCGGGCTTTTCAGGTCGCCGAGGGATTCCAGCTCCACCAGCTCGCTGTCCTTGATCGGCCGGGAAGACGCCGCGAGGTCAGCGCTGGCTTTTTTCAGTGCGACAAACCCGGTGCTGGAACCGTGGGCGGCCACGTCTACCGTCACCCGTTGGCCCTGACGAGTCTTGCCAACGATATGCTGCTCGTTGGCCTGGTCGGACGGTTCGCTGTGCACACCTTGCAAACCCTGTTGTTCCATCAACCCCTTGACCAACGCCGGGCCCAGCGCCGCGCCGATGGTGTTGGAACCCTGGATGCGCAAGGCCGGGCCGTTTTCGGGAACGGGCAGCGGGGTGGAGAAAGCGGCGAGGGGGAATGCGCTGAACAGGGCCAGCAGGGACAGAACGCGCAGCATCATGCCGGCACCTTCTCAAGCCAAAGGGAGTGCCGCGAGATTAAGTCAGGCAGGTTTCAGCAATATGACTTGAGGGCTGCCATCAAATGTGGGAGCTGGCTTGCCTGCGATGGCATCAATTCGATATGACCGACATACCGAGGTGTCTGCATCGCGGGCAAGCCCGGTTCCCAGATAAATCAGCTCAGTTCCATCCAGATCGGCGCATGATCGGAGGGTTTTTCCATGCCACGCAGGTCGTAGTCCACGCCAGCGTCCTTCACCCGGGGCAGCAACCCCTGGGAGGCCATGATCACGTCGATCCGCAGCCCGCGCTTGGGCTCATCTTCAAAGCCACGGCTGCGGTAATCAAACCAGCTGAAGCGGTCGGCCACGTTCGGGTTGAGGTGGCGGAAGCTGTCTACCAGGCCCCAGTTCTTCAGGCGCGCCATCCACTCACGCTCTTCCGGCAGGAAGCTGCACTTGCCGGTCTTCAGCCAGCGCTTGGCGTTGTCGGCACCGATGCCGATGTCGCAGTCTTGCGGGGAAATATTCACATCACCCATTACCACCACTGCCTGGTCATTGCTGAACTGCGACTCCAGCAGGTTTTGCAGGTCCTCGTAGAAACGCTGCTTGGCCGGGAACTTGGTGGGGTGGTCGCGGCTTTCGCCCTGTGGGAAATAGCCGTTCATGATGGTAATCGGATTGCCGTTGGCGTCGGCGAAGGTGCCCCAGATAAACCGGCGCTGGGCGTCTTCTTCGTCACTGGCAAAGCCTTTATGCAGCGCCAGCGGCTCCTGGCGTGAGAGCAGGGCGACACCGTAGTGGCCTTTCTGCCCGTGGTAATACACGTGATAGCCCAGGGCCTGTACCTCGGCCAGTGGGAACTGGTCATCGTGGACCTTGGTTTCCTGCAAGCCGATTACGTCCGGCTGATGCTTCTCTATCAGCGCCGCCAGCTGATGAGGGCGGGCACGCAGCCCGTTGATATTGAAAGACACGATTTTCATGGTCGGCAGCCCAGTCTGGCAAAAGGGCGATGCTAGCCGACAAGTCGGACGGGGGCCAGCGTGGCGGTAGGACTAGGGCACTGCTAAGGTCTGAAAGCAGGGAACGAGTCAGTCTCTGTGGGCTCGTACTAACAAGAGCGCAACCGTTTGAGTCAGCGCCCAGGGGAGATCCATTGTTATGCCTGATACCTCGACTGCCATCGCCCAGATTCACATGCTCGACAGCGGCTATTCCCGCGAGGCCCGTTCCTTGTTGTACCAGGCCTATCGCCATGAGCCGACCTTCGCCTACCTTTTCGAAGCCGAACGTCCTGGCTACGAACAACGGGTGCGCGCCACGGTGCGTGAACTGGTCAAGCAACACTTCTTCCAGAAACTGCCGGCGATTGGCCTGCTGGTCAACGACCGGTTGATCGGCATCGCCCTGATCGCACCGCCCACACGCCGTCTGGGCATCACCGAAAGCTGGGCCTGGCAACTGCGCATGTGGTTGAGCACCGGCGTGCGGGGCACCCGGCGCTATCTGGAATACCATCAAGCGGTGCTGGCGTGCCTGCCCGCGGACTCGGTTCACGTGTTGCCGCTGCTGGGCATTCACCCACAATTCCAGGGCAAGCACTACGGCGAGCCATTGCTGGAGGCCGTGCACAACTGGTGCGCCGAAGACCCGCATTCATCCGGCGTGGTGCTGGACACAGGGAACTCCCGCTATCTGGAGTTCTACAAACGTCAGGGATACGAAGAGATCGGTGAGGTGGCTGTAGGACCTGTGCTGGAACACGTGTTCTTTCACGCAAATCCGCAGGTGTTACAGGCTGCAACGCTTTAAAACAGAATTCTTCAGACAATTCCGGGTTCTAACTCGCTCCCAAGCTCGTGTAGCATCCCGGCCTATGAAGTTTCCAGGAAGATTTACCAGCGGCTTGATCCTGCTGTTCACGAGCTGCGGCGCCTTGGCGCAAAGCGAATTGGATGTGCGCATCAAACCTTCAAACGACGCGTTGAAAGCCAACATCGAAGGCTACATCGGCGGGGTCGGCGATCGTGACGAAGAAGCCCTGCTGCGGTTCAGCCGTGGCGCCGAGGAGCAAGCCCGCAAGGCTGCCCAGGCGTTGGGCTTCTATCAGCCACAGATTGCCAGTGATGTGAAGGGCGGCAAGAACCCGCGCCTGATCCTCACCATCGACCCTGGCGAACCGGTGCATTTGCGCAACGTGACCATTCGGGTCGATGGCCAGGCCGCCGACCTCAAGGCCTTTCGCGTGCCCGCAAGCGACCAACTCAAACCCGGAGCCGTGCTCAACCACGGCAACTACGAGGACGCCAAGCGCGTTATCCAGAACCAGGCGTCACGCTACGGGTTTTTCAGCGGGCGTTTTACCCGCCAGAAGCTCAGCGTCGACCCCCAGGCGGGCGTGGCCGATATCGAACTGATTTACGACAGCGGCCCACGCTACACCTTGGGCAAGGTCAGCTTTGCCGGCGACACGCCGTTTGATGAAGACCTCCTGCAACGCATGGTGCCGTTCAAAAGTGGTGCGCCCTACGACTCCGAACTGATCGCCGAACTCAACCAGAACCTGCAATCCAGCGGCTTTTTTGAAGGCGTGCGCGTGGACGCCGCCCCGGCCGCATCTACTAAAGACGTGATTCCGGTGGCTGTGCAACTGGAAACCCGCAAGCCCCGCACCATGGGCCTTGGCCTTGGCTACTCGACCGACGTTGGCCCGCGCGGCAAGGCCAACTGGACGCGTCACTGGGTCAACCCCCAAGGCCACAGTTATGGCTGGGAAGCCGAGCTTTCTGCGCCCCGGCAGAACGTCGGGCTGTGGTACGACATCCCCATGGACCCGCCACTGACCGACAAACTGCGCTTTGCTGGCGGCTACCAGAACGAAGAAATCGCCAACACCGACACCCTGAGTAAATTGCTCACCCTCGGCCCCGAGTGGCACAGCAAGTTGCCCAGCGGTTGGACGCGGGTGATCTCACTCAAATGGCAGCGCGAAGAATATCGTCTGGGCAACGACTCGGGCCTGAGTACGCTGCTGATGCCGGGCATCAGCTATTCCTACCTGCGCAGCGACAATCGCATCGACCCGCACAATGGCTATCGCCTGCTGTTCGATGCCAAGGTCGCCAAGGAAGGCCTGGGTTCCGACACCAACCTGCTTTACGGCACCGCGACCATCAAGGGCCTGACCACTCTTTGGGACAACCACCGCTTCCTGGCCCGGGCGCAGTTTGGCGGCAGTGCCACCAACGGCTACAAATCCGTGCCGCCATCGTTGCGGTTTTTTGCCGGTGGTGACCAGAGCGTGCGGGGTTACGAATACCAGACCCTGTCGCCGGAAAACGACCGTGGCGACCGCATCGGTGGCCGCTACATGGTGGCCCTGAGCGCCGAGTACCAATATTCCATCGCCGAAAAATGGCGGATCGCGACCTTTATCGACCAAGGCAACTCGTTCAACACCCTGGAAATGCCAAGCCTGAAAACCGGCGTGGGGGTGGGCGTGCGCTGGGTGTCGCCGGTCGGCCCGATCCGCCTCGACCTGGCCCATGCCCTCGAAGATCCGGGCGGCATTCGTTTGCACTTTTCCATGGGGCCTGAGCTGTGATGCGTGGTTTGAAAATAGCGGGGCTGGCCATTCTGGCGGTACTCGCAGTGACAGTGCTGGCGCTGTGGACGGTGCTGGGTACCCAAGTCGGCAGCCGTTGGGTGCTGGGCCAGGTGCCGGGTTTGACCGTGGAGAATTTCCAGGGGCGCCTGGGCGGGCAGTGGAGTGCCGACCATCTGTTGTGGCAACAAAACGGCAGCCGCGTGGAGTTGCAGGCGCCGAAGTTCGACTGGTCACCGGCCTGCTTGATGCGCATGACGGTGTGTATCAACCAACTGGATGTGGAGCAGGTGAGCCTGCAGTTTCCACCCAGCACCGAAGAAAGCAGTGGCCCCATTACCCTGCCGGACCTGAAACTGCCGCTCGCCATTCAGTTGGGCGACATCCGTGTCGGCAGCCTGTTGTTCAATGGCAGCGAAGAACTCCAGGGCCTGCAATTGGCGGCACACTGGACCGCCGCCGGCATGCAGATCGACTCGGTGCACTTGCAACGGGAGGGCCTGGTACTCGACCTGTCGGGCCTGCTTCAACCCTCCGGCAACTGGCCATTGACCGCCAGCGGTAACCTGAGCCTGCCCTACGCTCCGGGCGGCGCGCCCTGGAAACTGGCGCTCAAGGTCGATGGCGACCTGCTCAAAACCCTCAAGCTCGACGCCGACAGCAGTGGCTACCTGGCCGCCAAACTCAGCGGCGAGTTGCAACCGCTGGCGGAAAACCTGCCGGCACAGCTGCACATCACCGCCGACGGTTTCAAACCCAGCGCCGACTTGCCCGATACTTTGCAGCTCAATCAGTTGGACCTGACGGCCAAGGGCGACCTGAGCAACGGTTACCAACTGTTGGGCAAAGCTGTACTCCCTGCGGAAAAAGGCCCGGTGAACCTGTTGCTGCAAGGCAAGGTCGACGCCAAGGGCGCGCAGATCGCCGGGCTGGATTTGAACGCCGGCGACAAACAAAGCCTTAAGCTCAGTGCCAATCTGGACTGGCAGCAAGGCTTCAGCGCCGACGCAAAAATCGATTGGCTGGACTTCCCCTGGCATCGCCTGTACCCGGTGATCGACGAACCCCAAGTCGCTTTGCGTACCTTCAACGGCGAGGTCTCCTACAAGGATGGCAACTACCTTGGCAACTTCAAGGCCGACCTCGACGGCCCGGCGGGCAAATTCAGCCTGGCCAGCCCGTTCAGTGGCGACCTCAAGCAAGTGTTCCTGCCCGAGCTGAAACTCGCTGCCGGCCAAGGCAAGGCCGAAGGCCACCTGAACCTGCAGTTTGCCGATGGCATCGCCTGGGACACGGCGCTCGACCTTTCGGCGATCAACCCGGCGTATTGGGTCGCGGAGTTGCCGGGCACTCTGGCCGGCCCGCTGCGCAGCAAGGGTGAAATGAAGAACGAGCAGCTCAAGCTCAACGCCGACCTGGACCTGAAGGGCCGTTTGCGCGGCCAACCCGCCGTACTCCAGGCCAAGGCTGAAGGCGCAGGCGAGCAATGGACCCTCGGCACCCTGGACATTCGCCTGGGCGACAACCGCATCTACGGCAGCGGCAGCCTGCAACAGCGGCTGGCCGGGCAGATCGACATCAAACTGACGCGCCTCGCCCAGCTCTGGCCGCAACTGCGCGGGCAGATGACCGGCCGCCTCGACGTCGCCGGCACCCTGCAAGCGCCGCACGGCAAGCTCAACCTGCTGGGCCAGCAACTGGCCTTTGAAGACAATCGCCTGCAAAACCTGACCCTGGACGCGAACCTCGATAACGCCCAGCGCGCCAAGATCGACCTGAAAGGCAGTGGCATCCAGGCCGGAGAAACCCAGGTCGGCACGTTCACCGCCAGCGCCCAGGGCGATATCAAAAACCAGAAAGTCCAGCTCGACCTGGCAGGCCCGCTGCTCAAGCTGGCCCTGGCCCTGGACGGCAAACTCGACCAAGGCAACTGGCGCGGGCGCCTGGCCAGCGGTGATGTGCAAGCGGGTGGCCAGGACTGGAAGCTGCAAGCCCCGGCGAAAATCGAGCGCATGGCCGATGGCAAGCTGACCTTTGCGGCCCACTGTTGGGTTTCCGGCCCCGCAAGCTTGTGCGGTGAAGACCAGCGCCTGATGCCCGAGCCCAAGCTGCGTTACCACCTCAAGCAGTTCCCCATCGAGAGCCTGGCGCAGTGGTTGCCCAAGGATTTCGCCTGGCAGGGCAAGCTCAATGCCGACGTGCAACTCGACCTGCCGGCCAGCGGCCCCAAGGGCGTGGTCTCGGTGGACGCCAGCGGCGGCACCTTGCGGGTCAAGGACAAGGACCAGTGGCTGGATTTCCCCTATGACACCCTGAAGCTGGAAACCACCCTCAACCCCACGCGCATCGACACCCAGCTCAACTTCCGTGGCGGCAAGCTCGGCGAGTTGCTGTTGCAGGCGCAGATCAACCCGCTGGCGAAGAACAAACCGGTCACCGGCAATTTCACCCTGGCCGGCCTCGACCTCGCCGTGGCCCGGCCATTTGTACCGATGGTCGAGAAGCTCAACGGCAAGCTCAACGGGAGCGGGCGAATCGGCGGCAGCCTGCTGGCGCCTCAGGTCAACGGCAGCGTCAACCTGGTCGGCGGCGAAATCTCCGGTCCGCAGCTGCCCGTAAGCTTCGAAGGCCTGAATATCCAGGCGTTGATTGCCGGTGAAAGCGTGCAACTCAATGGCGGTTGGCGCAGTGGCAAGGCCGGGCAGGGCACCGTCAAGGGCCAGATCGATTGGGCCCAGGCACTGGCGGTGGACATCGCGCTGCAAGGCACGCAACTGCCGGTCACGGTAGAGCCCTACGCGACCCTGGAAGTGGCGCCCGACCTGAAAATCAGCATGAAGAACGACAAGCTGGCGATCTCCGGCAAGGTGCAGATCCCCAAGGGCGAGATCACCGTGCGTGAACTGCCGCCGTCGACGGTCAAGGTCTCGGATGACACGGTGATCGTCGGCAGCCAGACCGAAGAGGGCAAGCCGCCCATGGCCATGGCGATGGACATCGACGTGGAGGTGGGCAAGGACAAACTGAGCTTCGCCGGTTTCGGCCTCACCGCCAACCTGCAAGGCCACGTGCACATCGGCGACAACATGGACACCCGTGGCGAACTCTGGCTCAACGACGGCCGCTACCGCGCCTACGGCCAGCGGCTCACGGTGCGCCGTGCGCGGCTGCTGTTCGCCGGGCCGATTGACCAGCCATACCTCGACATCGAAGCCATCCGCCAGACGGATGACGTGACCGCCGGTATTCGCCTCAGCGGCAGCGCCGAACAGCCCACCACGCAAATCTTCTCCGAGCCGGCCATGAGCCAGGAGCAGGCGCTGTCCTACCTGGTACTCGGTCGCCCACTGAGCACCACCGGCGAAGACAACAACATGCTGGCCCAGGCGGCACTGGGGCTTGGGTTGATGGGCAGCGCGGGGGTGACATCGGACATTGCCAAGAACCTGGGCATCCAGGACTTTGAACTGGATACTCAGGGCAGTGGCACCAACACTGCGGTGGTGGCCAGCGGCAAGATCTCCGAGAAACTCAGCCTGCGTTATGGCGTCGGCGTGTTCGAACCGGCCAACACCATCGCCTTGCGCTACCTGCTGAGTAAAAAGGTCTACCTGGAAGTGGCCAGCGGCGTGGCCAGCTCCCTGGATATTTTCTACAAGCGGGATTTCTAGTCAGGCCACGGCCTGTGCCGCATCGCCGACCCATTGTGGGAGCAAGCGCGCTCCCACATTTTTTTGCCCATCCGCACCCAGGCTGCTCGCCACTTATCGACTAATTAGCAAGCAACCTAACTATTCGTTTGACATTCGCTGCCTAGGCAGTAACATCGCGACACACATTCACTGCTTAGGCAGTTAATAGCAGAGTCTCGATTGTTGCTGCTGTTTTCAACAGATCCTAATTCTGCGTTGAACGTACGCTCGGCCTGTCGGCCGTGCCTAGGCAGTTAGAAGGTAGGTCTCGATGAAACACTTTTCCCCCGAAAACTTCCATAACTGCCACCTCGGCCTGCTGCTGGGCCGGGCAGCCCTGCTCAAAGACAAGATCATCGACACGCACATGGAGCCCCACGGCATCACTGCCGCGCAGTTCAAGGTGTTGATCATCATGGCCCAGTACGGCGTCGACACCCCGGCCGAGTTGTGCCGCAACCTGTCGCTGGACAGCGGCTCCATGACCCGCATGCTCGACCGTCTTGAGCAAAAGGACCTGCTGGCGCGCAAGCGTTCCGAGCAGGACCGGCGCCAGGTGCAACTGGTGTTGACCGTGGAAGGCCAGCGCGTGGCCGACATGCTGCCTCACATCGGCGCCCAGGCGTTGAACCAACTGGCGGGCGCGCTGGAACCGGGTGAATTGCAAACCCTGGAAAAAATCTTGAAGAAAATTCTGATAGCTGCGGGTGACCCCATCACCATTCAGCGGGTAGGTGGTGCATGAACAATCGCTCCTTGCGTGCCGGCCTCAGCCTTGTGCTGGTGGCCATGACTATGGCCGGTTGTGCCAATTTCAGCGGCTTGAACACAGAAGGCAAACGCCTCGAAGCCAATACCCTGCAAACCGGCAAGTCCCTCAGTGGCGTAACCCTGTCGAGCGCCGCCTGGCCCACCGCTGACTGGTGGAAAAACCTGGGCGATCCGCAACTGGATGGCCTGATCCAGGAAGCCCTGCAAAACAGTCCCGACATGCAAGTAGCCAGCGCGCGCGCCCACCAGGCCGAAGCCGCTGCCTATGCCGCCGATGCGGCGCGCATGCCGACCCTGGACGCCAGCGCCGGCATCAGCCGTTCGCGCCTGGCCAAGGACCAGGACCCGCTGGGCCAGGGCGATGCCTACGCCACCGTGCGTAACATCGGGGCCAGCTTCAATTACAACTTCGACCTGTGGGGTGGCCAGCGCGCCGCCTGGGAAGCCGCGCTGGGCCAGGCCCGCGCCGCCGAAGTCGACCAACAGGCCGCGCGCCTGACCCTGGCCGCCAACGTCGCCAAGGCCTACAGCGACCTGGGCCAGGCCCATATCGTGCGTGACCTGGCCAACGATGACCTCAAGCGTACCCGGCAGATGCTCGACCTGGGCCAGCGTCGCCTGAACTCCGGGATCGACAGCCAGTACCAGTACCAGCAAACCGAAAGCCTGGAAGCCAGCTCCCAGTCGCAACTGATCGATGCCGAAAAACAACTGCAGAGCGCCAAGATCGCCCTCGCCGTGTTGCTCGGCAAAGGCCCGGACCGTGGTGGCGAACTGGTCCGCCCTAACGTGCTCAAGCCCAGCGCCGTCGCCGTGCCGTCCGTGTTGCCTGCCGAACTGGTGGGCCGTCGTCCAGACCTGATCGCCGCGCGCTGGCGTGTGGAGGCGGCGAGCAAGGATGTCGCGGCCAGCAAGACCCGTTTCTACCCCAACCTCAACCTGAGCGCGAGCGCCGGGGCCGAGTCGTTGCTGGGGGATGCAATGTTTGGTTCGGCCAGCCGTTTCTTCAGCATTGCGCCGACCATCTCGCTGCCGATCTTCGACGGCGGCCGCTTGCGTGCCGACCTCGATGCTCGCGATGCCGACTACGACCTGGCCGTGGCCCAGTACAACAAAACCCTGGTGCAAGCCTTGGGCGATATCGGCAACACCCTCGTGCAACTGCGCGAGACCGGCCGGCAGATCCAGGCCCAGCAACATGCGGCAGACATTGCGCAGCAGTCCTACGACACCGGGGTCCAGCGTTACAGCTCAGGTATCGGGAATTACCTGGACGTACTCAGCATCGAACAGCAACTACTCCAGGCCCAACGTCAGTTGGCGACCCTGAATGCCGAGCAAATCGATCTTTCGATTCAATTGATGCAGGCCCTGGGCGGCGGTTTCCACGCCGAAAACGTGGCCTCGACCACCCCAGCCACGCGCACTGAATAATTCAAGGTACTTGTCATGGCCACTGCCGAAACCAGCAACAACGCTCCTGAAACAAACAAGGCTGAACAACCCAATACCACCAGCAACCCGCGCAAACGCAAAGTCATGCTGATTGTCCTGGCGCTGATCGTCATCCTCGGCGTGGTGGGCGTGTGGGGTTGGTACGAACTGTATGGCCGCTTCAGCGAAAGCACCGACGACGCCTATGTGAACGGCAACGTGGTGGAAATCACCCCGCTGGTCACCGGCACCGTGGTGAGCATCGGCGCCGACGATGGCGACCTGGTGCATGAAGGCCAGGTGCTGATCAACTTCGACCCCAACGACGCCGCGGTCGGCCTGCAAAGTGCACAAGCCAATTTGGCCCGCACTGTGCGCCAGGTGCGTGGCTTGTACAGTAACGTCGACGGCATGAAAGCCCAGGTGCTGGCGCAGAAAGCCAATGTGCAAAAGGCCCAGGACAACTTCACCCGCCGGAAAAACCTGGCGGCCGGCGGGGCAATTTCCCAAGAAGAACTGTCCCACGCCCGTGATGACCTGACCTCGGCGCAAAATGCCTTGGCCAACGTCGAGCAGCAGTTCAAGACCACCAGCGCATTGGTGGATGACACCGTGATTTCGTCCCACCCGGACGTGCAGGCTGCCGCCGCGCAGTTGCGCCAGGCTTACCTGGCCAACGCCCGTAGCACGCTGATCGCGCCGGTGACCGGCTACGTGGCCAAGCGTACCGTGCAACTGGGCCAGCGGGTTCAGCCGGGCACCGCATTGATGGCGGTGATTCCGCTGGACCAACTGTGGATCGACGCCAACTTCAAGGAAACCCAGCTGCGCAATATGCGTATCGGCCAGCCGGTGGACATTGAGTCTGACATCTACGGCAGCGACGTAAAATTCAGCGGCACCGTCGACAGCCTCGGCGCGGGTACCGGCAGTGCGTTTGCCTTGCTGCCGGCGCAGAACGCCACCGGTAACTGGATCAAGATCGTGCAACGGGTGCCGGTGCGTATCCACGTGAACGCCGATGAGTTGGCCAGGCACCCGCTGCGGGTGGGCTTGTCCACCGTGGTCAACGTCGACCTGCACGACCAGAGTGGCCCGGTATTGGCCCAGCAGGCGCCGCAAAAGGCCTCGTTCACTACCAATGTCTACGATCGCCAATTGGCCGAAGCTGACGCCATGATCACGCAGTTGATTCATGACAACAGCGTCGCCGCTCCCAAGGCTGCGCAACGCTAATGAGCAATAACGCCTCCTTCACGCCGCCCAGCTTGCTGATGGCCACCATCGGCTTGTCCCTGGCGACCTTCATGCAGGTGCTCGACACCACCATCGCCAACGTGGCGTTGCCGACGATTTCCGGCAACCTCGGCGTGAGTTCGGAGCAGGGCACCTGGGTCATCACCTCGTTTGCCGTGAGCAACGCCATCGCGCTGCCGCTGACCGGTTGGTTGAGCCGTCGTTTCGGCGAGGTGAAGCTGTTTCTGTGGGCCACCATCCTGTTTGTGCTGGCCTCGTTTCTGTGCGGTATCTCCACCTCGATGCCCGAGCTGATCGGCTTTCGGGTGCTGCAAGGCCTGGTCGCCGGCCCGTTGTACCCGATGACCCAGACGCTGCTGATTGCGGTCTATCCGCCCGCGAGGCGCGGCATGGCCCTGGCGCTGCTGGCGATGGTCACGGTGGTGGCGCCGATTGCCGGGCCGATTCTCGGTGGCTGGATTACCGACAGCTACAGCTGGCCGTGGATCTTCTTTATCAACGTACCCATCGGCATCTTTGCGGTGATGGTGGTGCGTTCCCAACTGAAGAAACGCCCGGTGGTCACCAGCTACCAGCCGATGGACTACGTCGGTCTGTTGAGCCTGATCGTCGGCGTCGGCGCGTTGCAGATCATCCTCGACAAGGGCAACGACCTGGACTGGTTCGAGTCGAACTTCATCATCATCGGCGCGGTGATCTCGGCCATCGCCCTGGCGGTGTTCGTGATCTGGGAAATGACCGACGAGCACCCGGTGGTCAACCTGCGGCTGTTCGCCTACCGCAACTTCCGGATCGGCACTATTGTATTGGTGCTCGGGTACGCGGGCTTCTTCGGGATCAACCTGATCCTGCCGCAATGGCTGCAAACCCAGATGGGCTACACCGCCACCTGGGCGGGCCTGGCGGTGGCGCCGATCGGGATTTTGCCGGTCTTGATGTCGCCGTTCGTGGGCAAATATGCGCACAAGTTCGACCTGCGGTTGCTGGCCGGGTTGGCGTTCCTGGCGATTGGCTTGAGTTGCTTCATGCGCGCCGGCTTTACCAACGAAGTGGACTTCCAGCACATCGCCCTGGTGCAGCTGTTCATGGGGATCGGCGTGGCACTGTTCTTCATGCCGACCTTGAGCATCCTGATGTCCGACCTGCCACCGGCGCAAATCGCCGACGGTGCGGGCCTGGCGACTTTCCTGCGGACGTTGGGCGGCAGCTTTGCGGCGTCGCTGACCACCTGGATCTGGATTCGCCGGGCAGACCAGCACCATGCCTACATGAGCGAAAACATGACCACCTACGACTCGGCCACCCGCGACGCGCTGAATGCGCTGGGCGGGGCAGGGCACCAGGCGTATGCGCAACTGGACCAGATCCTGACCAGCCAGGCGTACATGATGTCTACCGTGGATTACTTCACATTGCTGGGGTGGATGTTCATGGGGTTGATCGTGATTGTATGGCTGGCCAAACCACCGTTTGCGGCGAAGGCCGGGCCGGCGGCATCGGGCCACTGATCGAAAGGCCGAGCTCGATCAAAATGTGGGAGCTGGCTTGCCTGCGATGCAGGCACCTCGGTACAGCAGATACATCGAGGTGATGCTATCGCAGGCAAGCCAGCTCCCACATTTGATTGGTGTTGTGCCTGAGGATCAGGCGCCGGGCAAGGCCAACTGCGGGTTGATGAAGTCGAAGGCAGAAGAAAAGCGGATTGGGAAGCACCCTGCTTGTAAAGAGGAACCTTCTGACATTAATCGCTGATAGCTACTCTTTACTCTCTGGTCTCTCGTAGAACCAGAGATTCAAGGA
>NZ_JBUZVP010000037.1:0-68060 GCF_055409485.1 Pseudomonas sp. A125 | reverse complement strand
GTAGCCGCTGCTCGCAAGCTGGTCACCATGCTTAACGCAAGAATGCGCGAAGCCTTGAAGGCTGCCGCGCATTTGGCTTGAGAACACAGTTGCTACGTAATGTGTGTCGTACTCAGTATCAAGGCCAGAATGCGCCAAGCCTTGAAGGCTGACGCGCATTTGGCTTGAGAACAGTTGATACGAATGCGATTAATCAGAGAGTTCTGCGTTGCATTTGATGCGCGCGCTGGCCCGCGACAGGCTGCGTTAGTGGTCGTCAATTTTCAGGGTTTCCGATATTTTGCGAGCACTAGCACACTCGGTCGCGGTGGCCCGGCATTCCGGCAAGCGCACTCCTGTAAGGGCCACGACGGGCTCAAAACAGCCCCTGCACCCTTTCCAGTTTGCTGCGGGTCATCTGGCCGGTGCGGGTGTGCAGATTGACGTAGCTTTGCAGCACGGCCAGGCGGGTGTCGAGCAGGTCGCGGCGGGCCGAGAACAGGCGTTGTTGGGCATCGAGGATGTCGAGGGTCGAGCGCACGCCGGCCTGGTAGCCTTTTTCAGCCGAGGTCAATGCGATCTGGCTGGAGCGCACGGCGGTGATCAGCGCCCTGATCTTTTCAAAGCCCGCCACCACGCCCAGATAGTTGGCTTCGACGTCTTCGGTCAGTTGCTGCAGTTGCGCGTCGTAGCTGGAGCGAGCGCTTTCCAGGGCTGAGCGGGCCTTTTCCGAGGAGGCGCTGACGCCGCCGCCCTGATAGATCGGAATATCGACGACCACGCCGACGTAGTAAGTCGACTGACGCTGGGACAGTTCGTTGATGTCGCTCTGGTCGACCCGTGCCATACGCCCGCTCAGGGCGACGGTGGGGTAATGCGCGGACTTCTGCAGTTTCAGGTTGGCTTCGGCCACTTTGATCGTGGCCCGGCTGACGCCCAGTTCAGCTGCGGCCTGATCGGCCTTGAGCATCCAGTAGTCGAGGTCTTCTTCGGGTGCCAGCAAGGCGTTGGCCGGTGATGGTTCCTGCATGGGCTGGATGTCGCTCACGGCAATGCCGGCCCTGCCCGAAAGTTTGCGCAACGCGGCGCGGCGCCGGGCTTGCGCTTCAATTTCCTGGGCCTTGATCGCATCCAGGCGTGCCTGGGCCTCTTCCAGGTCGGTAATGGTGCCTTCACCGGCCTCGTACAGACGTTTTGACTGCTTGGCCAACCCCTCGATCGAGGCCTTTTGCTGTGAGGTCAGTTTCAGTTCGTTTTCGACCTGCGCCACGTCGAAGTAGGCCTGTACCACCCGGTCGTACAGCGCTTGCCCTGCGTTGTCATGTTGAAACTCACCGAGCCGGGCGCGGGCCTTGGCCTGTTCATAGGCGGCCCAGCGGCCCTTGTCGAACAGCGGCTGGCTGACGGTCAGGGCAATGCTGTCGGAGGCGAACTGGTCTTCACCGCTGTTGGCTGCCGATTGTTTGTTGAACTTGCCGCCATGGCCGTAGCGCGAGTTGATCGCCACTTGTGGCAGCAGGCCGCTGCGGCCGATGGCTTCTTCCTGGCGTGAGGCCTCATAGTCATGATTGGCGACCTGATAGGCCGCATCGTTGAGACGGGATGCATCGTACAGCGCGACCAGCGACAGTGAATCATCGGCGGCCAGCAGACGGCACGAACACAGCAGCGTGAGCACGGCAACAGGGATGCGCACGGTCATTCCTCCTTGAAGGCGCCGGCCATACGCTCGGCGATCGGCTGCATCAGGTAGTTGGCCAGGGTGCGCTCGCCGGTCTTGACCAGCACTTCGGCCTGCATGCCCGGCTTGATGTCCAGGCCCAGGTCGTGCAGTTCTTCGACCTGCTCGGGGTTGACCGAGACCTCTACCGAGAAATACGGCGAGTTGGTGTGCTCGTCGATCAACTGGTCGGGCGACACCGTCGCGACCTTGCCGACGATGACCGGGGTGTGCACGCGCTGCAACGAACCAAAGCGCAGGTCCACGACCAGCCCGGGCTTGAGCCGGTCGGCCATCATGGGCGGAAATTGCGCCTTGACCACCCAACTGGAGCCTTGCGGGACGATGTCCATCAGCCGTTGACCCGCCTGGGCGATGCCGCCGACGGTGTGTACCGCAAGGCTCATCACCTGGCCGGCGACCGGGGCCAGGATCGATGCGCTATTGACCTCGAATTCCAGCGACTTGATCTGGTCGGCCAGGCTTGAGCTCTGGGCCGACACCTGGGTCAGCTGCGATTCGGCATCGCTGCGAAACAGCTGGCCTTGCTGCAGGACCTTGAGCTTGCTCTCGTTGAGTCCCTGACGAGTACGACCGATGTCGGAAATCGTCGAGGCCAGTTGCGCGCTCAGTTGGGCGGCATTGCTTTCGGCTTCGAACAAGCGGTTACGCGGCAGATAGCCTTCGCGGGCCAGTTCGCGCAGGCCTTTGAGTTCCTGTTGCTGAAACTGCAGCTGCGCCGTGTGGTTGCGCTTGATCTCTTCGTAGCCTGCCAGTTGTTCGTTCAACGAGGCGATTTCGTGCTGGTTGATTTGCAAGCGGCTGGCCAGCTCTGCGCGCCGGGTGGCGAACAGGTAGCCTTGCAGTTCCATCGACGCCTTGGCCCGCGGATCGTCGGCACGGGCCAGTAAATCGGCTGACCACTGAATGCGATCGCGGTCCAGGCGCTCGGCCATCAGCCGCTCTTCGACCGCACGCGCACTCAGCCACTGGCCCACGGCAACGTCGAGCTGCGATTTGGTCTGCACGGTGTTGAGCTGCATGACCACCTGGCCCTGCTGCACCTGGTCACCTTCACGCACCAGAATCCGGTCGATCATGCCGCCGCTGCGCGATTGCACGGTTTTACGCTCGCCGGCCACCACCACAGAGCCTGGCCCGACCACGCCACGATCGAGCGGAGCGAAGCCGGCCCAGAGGAAAAACCCGCCCAGGCCCAGCAGCAAACACCAGACGCCGATACGGGCGATCCTGGAGGCATCGGCATCGGGCGTCGAGACCGGGGTCGACTGGTCGTTCTGACTGACTTGCATGGATGCCTCAGGCTTTTTGATTACTGGCTTCAGGGTTGCTGACTTCCGGGCTGGCACTGGAGGCCGCAGCTTTCGGGGCCGCTGACGGTACCAGGGTCTTGAGCACCTGATCGCGTGGGCCAAACAGTTGCTGAACGCCCTCTTTGAGGAACAGCAGCTTGTCGACCACCCCCAGGATGTTCGGCCTGTGGGTTACCAGCACCACGGTGCTGCCCTTCTCCTTGAGCTTGCGCACCGCCTGCACCAGTGCGGCTTCGCCGGCTTCGTCAAGGTTGGAGTTGGGCTCGTCGAGCACGACCAGTGAGGGGGCGTCGTAAAGCGCGCGGGCCAGGGCGATGCGCTGCTTCTGGCCGCCGGACAAACCCAGTCCGCCGCTGCCCAGCATGGCGTCGTAGCCCTTGGGGAAGTGCAGGATCATTTCGTGAATACCCGCCATCTGCGCCGCTTCAATGACCTTGTCTGAGTCCACGGTACCAAAGCGGGCGATGTTCTCGGCAATGCTGCCGTCGAACAGCTCGATGTCCTGCGGCAGATAGCCCAGGTGCGGGCCCAGTGCCTCGCGCGACCATTGGCTGACTTCTGCGTTGTCCAGGCGCACCGAGCCATGGTTGGCCGGCCAGATACCGACCATGGCCCGCGCCAGGGATGATTTGCCCGACGCACTGGGACCAATGATCGCCAGCACTTCGCCCTTGGCCAGTTTGAAGGTCACGCCATTGACCGCCGGGCGTTGCATGCCGGGTGGGGTGATGACCAGTTTGTCGATGCTCAGGGCACCGGTCGGTGCCGGCAGCGGCATGCGCAGCGTGTCCTTGGGAAACTCGTTGAGCAGGCGGTTGAGACGCTCATAGCTGCTCTTGGCATTGCCCATCTGCTTCCATGAACCGATCAGTGCCTCGGCCGGCGCCATGGCCCGCCCCAACAGCACCGATACCGCAATCATGACGCCGGCGGAAATCTGGTTCTCGATCACCAATATGGCGCCCAGGCCCAAGGCCAGGGATTGCCAGGTCATGCGGATAAAACGCGAAATCGCAGCAATGCGCGAGCTACGGTCGCTGGCTTCGCCCTGTTCGTTGATGACCCGCTGCTGGACGTTGTACCAACGGCTGCGCAACGGCTGGAGCATGCCCATCGCCTGAATGACCTCAGCGTTCTGCAGGGTGCCGTTCACGTAACTGGAAGAGGCGACCGACAAGCGGTTGGCTTCACTCATGCTCTTGCGCGTGGTCAGCTCGTTCCAGATGGCCAGCCCCGCCAGGATCAACGAGCCGACCACGGTGAAGACCCCAAGCAAGGGATGAAACAGAAAGGTGGCAATCACATAGATCGGCAACCATGGCGCATCGAACAGCGCAATCAACGCAGGACCTGTGACGAACTGACGAATACTGTTCAGGTCGCTCAGCACCTGGGCCGGGTTCGCACTGTGTTCCTTGAGGCTGCGCTGAAAGGCGGCGTCGAAAACCCGCTCGCCCAACTGGGTGTCCAGGCCGGCACTCATCTTGATCATGACCTGGCCACGCACCCACTCCAGGGCGCAACTGAGGGCGAAGAAGATCAGCAGGATCAGGCTGAGCATCAGCAGCGTGGTTTCGTTACGGCTGGTCAGGACGCGGTCGAAGACCTGCATCATATAAACAGAAGGAACCAGCATCAGCAGGTTGATGACCCCGCTGAACAGGGCCAGCACTCCGAAAAGACGACGATAACGCAGCAGCGCTGCGTCGATATCTCGCTTGGGATCGAAAAAGAATCGCATAGAGTCCAGGAGATAAAATCACGATAAGGAAAAGGACAGTGGCCCGTTCTGCCAGCATCACGCGGTACCCGTTTGATGCCGGCGGATGCTAGCACTTTGGCAAGCGAACGGCTCTAGGGCTGTCCATACACCTATTTAATCGGCTTGGGCGACCTGATCTTGAACCTGTTTCGATGATATCGACGAGCAGGACAGTGGCCCTGCTGTTTGCCTGGTTTCAGGTACATGGACTGCTCATAAAAGCCTATCGACTACAAATTCCGGCTACACATTTTGTCGTCCGTGAGTGTCTGAATAAGACTGGTTTTAGCCATATAAAGATAGCTATCTATATAGATTGATATCTATCACGAGCGTTGGATATCGCCCTGAACCCCGCTTTTTACGTCGCTTTCAGGTGTTTTTCATCGACACGCGGGTCATGCAGGCAGGCTCAGGCATACGGGTTGAAGGGGAGGATGCAGAAAGTAAAGCCGGGAGTGTGCGAAGGGGAAACAGGGCTATCGACTACAAATTCTGGCTATAGGCCAAGCCAGCCTTGACAGCCAAGTACTTAGCTAGATAGATAGCTATATAACTAGCTATCTAATACATAAGTTGTTGTTTTAAAAGCTAATCTTTAAGTATCTCAAGTGGATTTTCAGGCAATGGCTCAAGGGTATCGCCCAATGAAAGCCGCAGCTGAGCCGCTTCGTGGAAACGAAAGACCAGGCTTTTTACGGTTTTTCCTTCGGTCACCGTCTCGTAGGTGATGGCGATTCCGGACTTGGCCATGATCTCGTTGATCGACGGCGTGATGACTCGCTGACGCAGGTTGTTGAAGCGTTTGTAGCTGTCGCCCAGGTCCAGAAGGATACGCAACCTTTCGACCTCGATCACCAGAACGCCGGTGCTCTTGAACTGCATCATGAGTTCAAACAAGCGGAAGCTGTGCATCGAATTGAGATTAGCCACGCGCCGCAGATCGTAGGAGGTCAGCTTGCTGTTGGGGTTATGCCGAGATAAGGCAAAAATTAGGACATTCGTTCTGCAAGATATTGAACTAAAAGGAAATTTATTGAGTTCTTGATTGCTGGTCATCCCCCGCCTGACTAGCCGTCTATGCTGATGTTTTGCCTTACTTGGGGGATGAACTCAATGGCTTCGGTGGAAAGGACAGCCTACCCGCTCTTGCCCAGTCAGTTGCCAGCTAAGGAGCTGCATCGATGCTATTCCCTGTCTGATTCAGAGATCGAATGGGTCAATAACACCGCTAAGAGTCCAGCGCTATCGATTGGGCTGGCAATCCAACTAAAGGTGTTTCAGCAGCTACACTATTTTGTTCCGTTCGAGGAGCTTCCTCAGGAGCTCATCAGTCATGTCCGACAATGCCTTCGCTACGGCGCACGAATAGCTCCGCGCTACAGCAACCCCCGCACCCTTTACCGACACCAAGCGGCGGTTCGGCAGTACCTGCAGGTTACACCCTTCTATAGCAGCGACGGGCTAGCGATCACTGAGGAAATCGCACGTGACTGCGCTGTAGTGCTTGAGCAGCGAGTCGATCTCATTAATGCCATGCTTGATGAGCTGATTCAGCGTGGCTATGAGCTTCCGGCTTATTCGACGCTCAACAACATCGCAGAAACCGCTTTGGCGAGTGCTCAGGAAGTTACCTTCAACCTGATCGTGCTCCGAGCGCCAATCGAGGTGATCTACAAGCTAAAGGAGCTGCTCGACACGGATTTCGGGCGTCGGCAGAGTGACTTCAACGCACTCAAGCAGGCACCCAAGAAGCCTTCCCGCAAGCACCTGGAGGTGTTGATCGACCACCTGGCGTGGTTAGAGAGCTTCGGAGATCTGGATGCCATTCTTGAGGGGGTCGTCGATGCTAAGATCCGCCACTTCGCCACCCAAGCCGCCGCGTCGGACGTCGCCGAGCTGAAGGACTGCTCGCTGCCGAAACGCTACACACTGATGCTGGCCTTGATCTATCGGATGCGGGTGCGAACTCGGGATCACCTGGCCGAGATGTTCATCCGACGGATTTCGACGATCCACAAACGCGCCAAGGAGGAGTTGGAGCAAATCCAGGCGCGGCAACGCCAGAAGCTGGAGCAACTGGCGGCCACCCTGGATGGCGTGGTGCAGATTCTTGTTCAGGAACCGGATGACCAGGAGGCTGGCAGTCTGATCCGGGAATTCCTCTCTCCCGATGGCAACCTGGATCGGTTGCGCGAGACTTGCGCCGAAGTCCAGGCTACGGGCGGTAACAACTACCTGCCGCTGATCTGGAAGCACTTCAAGTCCCATCGCTCGCTGTTGTTCCGTCTGAGCCACCTTCTTCAACTGGAACCCACGACTCAGGATCGCTCACTTATCCAGGCGCTTCAGCTCATCCAGGACAGCGAAAATCTACACCGCGAGTGGATCGACGAGCATGTCGACTTGTCGTTTGCGTCGGAGCGCTGGGTTAAGGTCGTGCGTCGTCCTGCCAGTGAAGGGCCACCTACCAACCGGCGCTATCTGGAAGTCTGCGTGTTCTCTTACCTGGCCAGTGAGCTGCGCTCGGGTGATATGTGCGTGCTGGGGTCGGAATCTTTCGCCGACTACCGTAAGCAGTTGCTGCCCTGGGAAGAATGTTTCCATCGTCTACCGGCCTACTGCGAAAAGGTGGGGCTGCCTGGCACGGCGAAGGAGTTTGTCGCCTCCCTCAAGATTCAGCTGGAGGAAACCGCGCAGCATCTGGATGAAAAATTCCCTTCTTGCCGAGGTGACGTATCGATCAATGAAGCCGGCGAACCGGTGCTACGCCGAGTGATAGCGCGGGACATCCCGCCTTCGGCCATCTCGCTACAGACGGCGCTTATGCAGCGCATGCCGGCCAGGCACGTGCTCGACATCATGGCCAACATTGAGCATTGGATTCAGTTCACTCGGCATTTCGGGCCGATGTCCGGCAACGAGCCAAAGCTCAAAGAACCGGCCGAGCGCTACCTGATGACGATCTTCGCCATGGGCTGCAACCTTGGCCCCAACCAGGCCGCACGGCATCTGGCCGGTAATGTCACGCCGCACATGCTGTCCTATACGAATCGCCGCCATCTCTCGCTTGAGAAGTTAGACAAGGCTAACCGCGAGCTGGTGGAACTCTATCTGCAACTTGACCTGCCCAAGCTCTGGGGCGATGGCAAGGCGGTGGCCGCGGACGGTACGCAGTTCGACTTCTATGACGACAATCTGCTGGCCGGCTACCACTTCCGCTATCGCAAGATGGGGGCCGTGGCGTACCGACACGTGGCCAATAACTACATCGCGGTGTTCCAGCACTTCATCCCGCCTGGTATCTGGGAGGCAATCTATGTGATTGAGGGGTTGCTCAAGGTCGACCTCAGCGTCGAACCCGATACGGTGTACTCTGACACCCAGGGCCAGTCGGCCACGGTGTTCGCCTTCACTCATCTGCTGGGCATCAATCTGATGCCGCGTATCCGCAACTGGCGCGACCTGGTGATGTGCCGGCCAGATCGCGGCGTTTCGTATAAACACATCAACCGTCTGTTCACCGACACCGCCGACTGGCACCTGATCGAAACCCACTGGCAGGATCTGATGCAGGTCGCGTTGTCAATCCAGGCCGGCAAGATTTCCTCACCTATGCTGCTGCGCAAACTTGGCTCCTACAGTCGGCGCAACAAGCTCTATCATGCCGCGCAAGCGCTGGGCAGTGTGATCCGGACGATCTTCCTACTCAACTGGATCGGCAGCCGCGAGTTGCGCCAGGAAGTCACCGCCAACACCAATAAGATCGAGTCCTACAACGGCTTCTCTAAGTGGCTGTCCTTTGGCGGTGACGTGATCGCCGAAAACGATCCGGACGAGCAACAGAAACGCCTGCGCTACAACGACATGGTGGCCTCGTCGGTGATCCTGCAGAACACCGTGGACATGATGCGCATCCTGCAGAAGCTCGCCCGTGATGGCTGGCAGTTCACTGACGACGACGTATCGTTTCTCAGCCCCTACCTAACCAGCAATGTCAAACGTTTTGGGGAGTTCAACCTGAAACTCAAACGCCCACCGGAACCCTGGATCAAGGATTCCATTTTCCAGCAGGCTGCGGGATCAATGCGTGCGAAACAGATGTCTGACAGCAACGTTGAGGTGACGAACTGATGCATATCCCGCCAGCTTCGTTCCGCGTGACACCTTATGGGGACGTCGATACCAAGGTACTCGACTCTCTGCGTGCAAGCTACGACACCGCTCAGTTGCTCAACTTGGTCGACCGGCTGGATGCCTGCCTTGCTGAAATCGGAGGGGTCGGCAGCATTCGAGAAGACTTCCTACGCCTGCATGGCATGGCCATGACGGTACTGGAAGGTTTCCCCCTCACTGTGGCTACCAGTGATGTCGACAGTATTTGGGCGCAGGCGATGGCCCTTCAAGAGGATATTTCTGCTTTATGTTCATGCTTGCAGGCGGGTTCTAAACACGTTGCTCCTTTGGCAGCGCTTGCTCCTGACTATCAGGACTAGACTATTCGTGCAAATGGGCTGCCGGCAGACTGAATACAATGGAGGTGCAGAGTAAAACTGATGCTGCAGGACTGACGAGTAACTCTATAGCATCGCTGTACTGTGGGGTGAATTTGACTCTGGGTAGCCGGTTTTGACGCCCTGTAGGCACGCTGCCATCCTCCCGGGCATCGGCCTAGATAAAACTACTGACGAAGCCTTCGGGCTTACATTAGCCACGAGCGGACTTGCATTAAATCTCAATGGACTCACGCTTTCTAAAAAAAACCAGAGCCACTTTCCAGAGGCAAAGATTAGTCGTCGTGACGGGTACTGACCTCTGGTGTGCAGGGGTGATCAGGCTCGGATGCCGCTCTCTTATCCGCGCGCGATATGAAGCGCTGATAGCATTCAAGGCCACAGAAGTGCACGACGTACTCGGTACCTTCCGGCGTCAGTGCGGCGTCAAGGGAAATTTCCTTGCAACATTCGCAGCAACTGATAGTGGGGGTGTCGTTTGCGTTCATGATGGGGTTTCTCCATCGTCCAAGAAAACCTAGTAACTCTTCCACACCTGCGATCGAACCTGCGCGCAGATCGACCTGCGGCTGGCAGTGCAGCAACAATTCCCAACGCTCCCAAGCCTGCCGCAACTCGGCAGCGGAGACCGCGCCGTGCTCCGAGCGGGTCACGCCCGCTTCCGAAAGGCCCGTAGAGCCGCTCTCAGGAAGAGGACGAAGAGAACCGTCAGCACGAGCGTCGCGAGGCTCCAATGCTCGCTGACGAAGGCCCCGGCCGCAGTCCCCGAGAGCAGTAATGCCAGCACCGGCAGATGGCAGGGGCAAGTGAGCGCGGCGAGCACACCCCACGTGTAGGCGTGCCAGCGGGGCATCTTGATTGATTCGGATTGGTTGGTATTACGCATGGGTGTGACCTTCGATGGCACGATGAGTCAGCCCGGCCAACTCCGTTTTCACTGCGTCTAAAGCTGCCAGCCGGGTCGCGATTTGCCCAAGCAAGCGGTCGATACACCCGATCACATCGGTACTATCGTCTGCATCGAGCGCTCGACAGAGCCGCGCCAATTCGTCGAGCCCGATACCGGACTCAAAGGCGGCACGTACGAAGCACAGCCGCGCCAGGGACCGCTCATCGAAAATGCCGTAACCGCTTTCCGTGCGCCGCGCGGGGTGCAGCAAGCCGCGCAGCATATAATCTCGGACTATATGGACACTGACGCCCGCGTCCTCGGCCAATCTGGATATGGAGTAGGCATTCATCGCCGACACTCCCGACCTTCACCGCAAACTGGGGCGCTCAGATATTTCCTTCCGGCTAGGCGCTCAGGTAGCCAGATGAGCAACGGTGCAGCTCCCAGAGCCAGTAGCAGCCACAACCTGGAGAGATGCTCGCCGTTTTGGTCAAACACATAAGCCAATAGCGCACCAACTGCGAGCAACAGGAAGTGAGGCCCCGTTATGTAGCAGTGAAGGCGGCGACAACGCGTGGCGTTGACCAGGCAGGCGCCGCCCATCACGGCCAGCGCGGCGCCTGCTGCCAGGAACAACGCGGGGCGTCGATTAGACAGAACAATCGCTATCGTCGCCACGACGGCAGGCAGGCCCCAGAAGCTGACCAACTGCCATGTCTTGCGTAGGCTGTCGCACCTACCGAGATCGTCTGCCGTGTTGCTCATGTTTCAACCTCCCTCTCTCATTACCCTGCGCAGCAGGACAATTGTTTGACGTCTTTGTTAAAGGTCTGTGCGGCGAGTTTCAGTCCCTCGACCATCGTCAGGTAGGGGAACAACTGGTCAGCCAATTCCTGCACGGTCATACGGTTGCGGATGGCGAGTACCGCCGTCTGGATCAGTTCTCCTGCTTCCGGGGCCACAGCCTGCACTCCCAGCAGTCGGCCGGAGCCCGCTTCGGCAACCAACTTGATGAAACCCCGCGTGTCGAAGTTGGCCAACGCGCGCGGCACGTTGTCCAGGGTCAAGGTGCGGCTGTCGGTTTCGATCCCGGCGTGCTGCGCTTCGGCTTCGCTGTAGCCGACGGTGGCCACTTGCGGATCGGTGAACACCACGGCCGGCATGACGTCGAGATTGAGCTTGGCCTCGCCGCCGGTCATGTTGATTGCCGCGCGGGTGCCAGCCGCTGCCGCGACGTAGACGAACTGCGGTTGGTCGGTGCAGTCGCCGGCCGCATAGATATCCGCTGCGCTGGTGCGCATGCGCTCGTCGATCTGGATGCCGCCGCGCTCGTCCAGCTGCACGTCGGCCGCTTCCAGGTTCAGGCCCTGGGTATTGGGCGTGCGGCCGGTGGCGACGAGCAGTTGGTCGGCACGTAACTCACCATGGTTGGTGGCCAGTACGAACTCGCCGTTGGCGTGGGACACCTGGCTGGCTTGCGTTTGCTCCAGCACTTCGATGCCCTCCATACGGAAGGCCTCCGTCACCGCCGCGCCGATGGCCGGGTCTTCGTGGAAGAACATCGCACTGCGTGCCAGGATCGTGACCTCGCTACCCAGCCGGGCGAAGGCCTGCGCCAGTTCCACTGCCACTACGGAGGCGCCGATCACGGCGAGCCGCTTAGGGATTGTATCGCTCGCCAGTGCCTGGTCTGAGGTCCAGTACGGCGTGTCTTTCAGTCCTGGAATCGGTGGAACGGCCGCGCTTGCGCCGGTGGCGACCAGGCAGCGGTCGAAGGCTACGATGTGCTCGCCACCCTCGGCCAGTTTCACGCTGAGCGTGTGGCCGTCCTGGAAACGGGCGGTGCCGCGCAGCACGCTGATCGCCGGCGTGCTCTCCAGGATGCTTTCGTACTTGGCGTGGCGCAGTTCGGCGACACGGTCTTGTTGCTGCGCGAGCAGACGTTCGCGTAGGACGGTCGGCGTCATGGCGGAAAGCCCGGCGTCGAACGGGCTCTCGCGGCGCAGATGGGCCACATGCGCGGCACGAATCATGATCTTGGAGGGCACGCAGCCCACGTTGACGCAGGTGCCGCCGATGATGCCGCGCTCGATCAGGGTGACGCGGGCACCGCCTTCCACCGCCTTGAGCGCGGCCGCCATGGCGGCGCCACCACTGCCGATGACCGCGACGTGGAGCTTGTCGCCCTCTTTCCCGGCGTCAGTGCTGCTCAACCAACCCCGTGCCTTATCGAGCAGGCCAGGACGGGCTTGTACCATGGCGTCTTCGAACGCCGCTCGATACCCCAGGGCCTCGACAGCGGCCTGCATCTGCTCACGGCTTGCGCCCTCGTCGACCTTCAGTTCGGCCTTCCCGCTGGCGTAGGAAACATCCGCCCGATGCACGCCCGGAATCTTCTCCAAGGCCTCTTTCACATGCACGACACAGGAGGCGCAGGTCATACCAATGATTTTCAGTTCGGTCATTTCGTTACTCATTAGATCGTCTCTTGTCAGGTTCACTGGTTTGGCGGCGTCGGACAGGCATCCGGCCCACAACGGCGATGAGCGGGCGACACGAGATCCCATATCGACACCCCAAACATGAGGGCCAGGCCGATATAGAGCAGCCAACCGCTCCGCCAGCCATAAGCCCGCATAAAAAATACCGCTGCCAGTACCAGGGTAGGACCGATCAGGCCGAGCGCAGTCCGTCGCCACTGCCGATGATTGAGCCAGCCGAGGGCATTGACGAGCAGAGCCAGTCCAGCAAACAGAGGCAGCAGCGTGGTGATGAACAGGCCTTCCCACTGGCTCAAAAAGCCCAGACCGAACGCGGCCCCCAGACTAGCAAGGGCGGGAAAGCACATGGCGCAGCCTATGGCAGAAATCAGCACGCCGACGGAGCCGGCTTTGTCACCGATCCGCGTGAACAGATTGAGAGGATTTGCCATCGGAAGTCCCTCCTATTGCTTGACGCTGGACGGATAGCCAGCGTCCTCGGTCGCCTTAGTCAGCGCCAGGGCATTGGTCTTGGTATCGTCGAAGGTGACGATGGCCTCGCGGTTCTCGAAACTCACCTCAGCCTTGGTCACGCCATCGACCTTGGTCAACGCCGTCTTCACCGTAATCGGGCAGGCGGCGCAGGTCATGCCCGGCACCGCCAGGGTGACGGTCTGCGTGGCCGCCCAGACGGGTGTGGCGACCAGGCTGGCGAGGGCTAAGGATGCGAGCAGTTTTCTCATGGTGAACTCCTGATCAGTAGAACAAGGGAAGGATGTAGGGGAAGCCGAGCGCGACCAGCACCAAGGCCGCCACCAGCCAGTACAGCAGCTTGTAGGAGGTACGTACCTGAGGGATGGCGCAGACCTCGCCCGGTGCGCAGGCTTGAGCGGGGCGGAAAATGCGCCGGTAGGCGAAGAACAGCGCCACCAGTGCCGCGCCGATGAAGAGCGGGCGGTACGGTTCCAGCACGGTCAGGTTACCGATCCAGGCCCCGCTGAATCCCAGTGCGATCAGAATCAGCGGCCCGAGACAGCAAGCCGAGGCGAGAATCGCCGCAAGCCCCCCGGCGACAAGAGGGGCGCGCCCGTTTGATGGTTCAGACATGCATTTCTCCTTTCGAGCATTTGATCGATGGTTTAAGGTTAGTCCCGTAGTCATGTACGGAATCAAGCGGTATGAAAAACAATTTGGAAAGCCTGACCATTGGCGCTTTCGCCAAGGCGGCCGGGGTCAACGTGGAAACCATCCGGTTCTATCAACGCAAGGCGCTGTTACCCGAACCGGACAAGCCCTACGGCAGCATTCGCCGTTACGGTGAGGCGGATGTCGCCCGGGTGAAATTCGTTAAATCCGCGCAACGGCTGGGCTTTAGCCTCGATGAAGTGGCCGGGCTGTTGAGGCTGGATGACGGTGCTCACTGCGATGAAGCGCGTGTGCTCGCCGAGCAGAAGCTTGGGGATGTGCGTGGCAAGCTCGCGGATCTGCGACGGATCGAGTCAGTTTTGGAGCAACTGGTTCACGACTGTTGTGCGAGCCACGGGACTGTTTCCTGTCCGCTGATCGTTTCGCTGCATGGGGACAACTCGGGCGTTAACCGAGGATTTCCCGTTGCGTAAGGCGCCCCTGTTGGTCGGCTTGCGCTTAGAAAAAAGCGGCGCTCAATGAGCGCCGCTGAATGGCCAAAGGAGCACTTGCAAAGGGCACAGTTTGGTATTGCTATTTGCCCTCGCGCCTCAGCAGAGTGGGCTCACGTTGCATCTGGTCGAGTAGCACAGGCTCTACTTTGCAGGCGGACAGGCGGGCTGCGCTTCGCTACGGCCTGCCGCCGTGGGGCCCAGTTGCTTAATCTCCTTGACGGTTTCCGCCACCAGGGTCGCTTCAGCCCTCTCGCGTGCAGCAATTCGCTCAATCGCTCGGTCGCTCCCGCCCTCGGCCCATACGGTGGATGACAGCAGAGTCGCACCCACTACCAGCAGCAGTCTTAGGTGTTTCATAACGGCGATCTCCTCTCGGGTTTTCGATCCACGATTCAACTCTACCTCCGTAGTTAAGTACGGAATCAAGGAGAGAGGAGATGAAGGTCCTGGATTATGGCGCTGAGAGGAAATGGCAGGGCTCCGCCATGAAGACGGCGATTGCTTCAGGGCCGTCTAGGGCTGCTGCTGGGTCGTAGTCGTAAATTTTTTCGCTCATTCTGACCTCCACTCGCTGGCGAGTTTTTTAGCCGCTTCAATATCACGGCTTTGGCTGCTTTTGTCGCCGCCGCACAACAGCAAAACGAATTCATCACCTCGCTGCTGGAAATAGGGGTTGGGGGAGCAACGGAACAGAAAGTGCACTTAAGCTCAGTCGCTGCCCCGCAAACCCTTGCAACGTCTGGATAGTTTCGAAAAACGACCGTTTTATGAAACCGTTTCCGCTATCGCGAGGAAAGGTCACCAACACCCGAAAATCAGTGCAATAAACCTTTCTCACGAATCAAAGTTCGTTAATTCGCAGTCGCTGACGAGTAAAACGAACTCTAATTCGGCTTACGTTGGTTTTCAGTTCCATTGCTCCCCAACCCCCGCACTTCGAGCAAAGCGGATCTAGGGCCGGCACGGAATGGGCGGACCACTACATCGGCACTTAACAACCCCAAAAGAAGCTCTAGGTGTTCGGGCAGTAGGATGCGCTCCAAGAGACCTAGCTCGCTCTGCAGGCGCTCGCCCCCATCTGCACCAAAGCATCCAATTTCGGCAAGATTGGTGAACGCTCTTATGTATTCGCTCGCAATCCAGTGCGAAATTGATGGGTACTCAAGCTCTGAGGTCTCTTCATCGTGCTTTACTCGAGCGATGCCTTCGTCACCCTCTTCAAACAGGACGTAGCAATAAGCATCCACTCCGCATGACATCGCAAATGGGAGCAATGTGAATCCTGCACCACGCTGCTTGTCACGGCCAAGCCAGTCACCGAGCAGTCGCTCCACATCACCGCAGTCGATGAGTTCTATATCGTGAAGGCTGGCGAACAGCGTGGGTACTCCGCGCTTGAAAGGCTGGGCGCCTAGTTCGATCAGCTGTGCGAGCGCAGCGGGGATTGTCAGGCCAATCTCCTCTGCGATGTCCTCAAAATCCGCAAGCATTATTGCTTCCTGTATGTGTTCATCACTCAGACAGGTTACGGATTTATTGACCATCACCAAGTGAAAAGCAGGGTGGCAAATTCTGGCGTAGGATTCGCAAAATTCCGCATGCGAAAACAACCAGCCCCCACCCTAGGTTCCGAGAAGAAGGATTTAGCGACCCCGTTTCGGGGTGCGCGCGGATGAGATCTCAGTAAAATTATCGGCAACATAGGTGAAGAAATTCCTAACCGCCATAACGCCGGGCATGGCATCTCTTAGCTGTGATCATATTTAAGAAGGTACGAACATGAAGGTACTTCGTTGGGCAGCATTAACCGCTGCTGTGATGATTGCGTCAGGAACTGTGAGCGCCAGCGAGCCACAAGAACATCGCCCTCCTCCGAAGCTGCCGCCGGATGTGGCGTATCAGGCCTGTGACGGCCTTCAGCCTGGCGAAATCGTAGAGTTTTCCCAAGAAGGTGGAAAAGAGTTCGTCGGGGTTTGCCAGCTACTCGATGGGCGCTTAGTAGCAATCCCCGGCCACCCCCAGGGCCGGCCTGGCGGCGAGGGTGCGCCTCCGCCACGTCCAGATGCACCACGAAGCTAACCGAGCCTTTTGAATCGAAAATGCCGCCCTTCGAGGCCGCGGCATTTCTTTTCAGAAGTTGGAGTCGGTTTGGTTAAGCGCTGCGTTCAGCACGGTTAATTAGCCAGCCCGGAGAGCGGTGATCTGAGCTTCAGCAATCAATGCTTGAACTGCGTTCCGCTGCTGGTGGACATACTGATCCACAAGGTGAGTATCAGAGAGGCAAGAAGCTCCACTACGGCTAGTCCAGAGACCTTCTGGAACTTCTACCTCGACGGATGCCAATCGCCTGAGAGCCTGCCAAGCGGTATCACGCTCAATGGAAGATTTGGATTCTGCTACCGCTCGCATATCAGCTTCTGCGAAGTGGAACCAGGCGCCCTCCTCACTCTCGGCCTTTTGGAAGTAACTCCCAACAGGAAAGGCATCCAAGGGTGTTGGACAGGCGACAACTGGTATATTGAGGATCGACACAGCCACACGAACAATCAGGCTCGAATCAGCACTGACTTCGTAGACCTCGCACTCATGCTTTGCAGACTCGATGGCGCTGTAGAGGGATGAAAGGTAATCGCCACAATCTACGTAAGAAGCACCGGTCTCCAACACACGGCCACCGTGCTCAAAAACAACTTGAGCGGTAGCCTCGCGTAGCCAGACAACAGGCTGTTCAAAGCGTATCCATTGAGATGGGCCAACACCAGATAGACTTCCTAGCCTAGCTAGATCGAGGACCTGTCTACGCACAATCGGAAGAGAGCTGCAAAACGGCGCCGGCCTCATAGCTCACACTGCCTCTGCTCGGACATGCTTGCCCAGACGCTCGAAACGAGTCTGAGCTTCAGTGGTACGAGATGCGGTCGGGTTGTTGAGTAGGCGTTTAAGCCCGATAGGCTCTCCAGAGTCATCGCACCAACCGTAAGCATCTTCTTCGATGCGAACCAGCGCAGCCTTGATAGCCATAGCTTCGGCGCGCTCCCCCTTCAGGATGCGCATCAGAAGCCCGCGGTTCTCTTCGATAGTGCCCGCATCTGATGAGTCAGCGACTTTTTCAGTTACAGAAACCGCTTCCTCATGCCCTACGATCCGCGCGGTCAGCTCGCTTTGTTTCGAAAGCAAAAGCTGCTTGAAGAACTGAAGCTGGACAGCGTCCATGTAGTTGTCGGTGGGCTGGGCTAGCAATGCAGCTGCGTCTATAACCATAAGAGGACTCCAATTGTATCGAATTAAAGGAATATCTCAGGGTAACGCCGGGCAACCGGTTTGCAACCCGGAACGCTAGCAGGAAATTCCTCCCTTGT
This sequence comes from Pseudomonas sp. A125, assembly GCF_055409485.1. NCBI lineage: Bacteria > Pseudomonadati > Pseudomonadota > Gammaproteobacteria > Pseudomonadales > Pseudomonadaceae > Pseudomonas > Pseudomonas sp. A125. Next base: position 50,380 of record NZ_JBUZVP010000037.1, on the reverse strand, counting down.
TAGAACCCTCATCAACGTTATGTTGGCATCCACTACCACAGGAGATCACCATGGCAATTGAATCCCGCAAATCCGGATCGGACCACTTCGATGCCACATACGGAGCTGCTTCACACAACCTCAAAGACAAGATGAGCTTCCTGCTCCAGAGCCGGAGTGGTGCTCAAGTCCAAGGCTGGGATACCACTGTTCACGTTGATGGCTTGGTAAGCCTGCTGCCGATAGCAGCGTCGTGCGATGAGCAAGCGATGCTGGACTTGGTTGATTCGATCAGTGCATTCGCCTCGGCCGCGGAACAGGCTTTTGAGGCATTCTCGGTAGATTGCGACCTGGAGGACGCTGGCGCCCTACCAGCACTCCTTCTCAAGTCAGCTGAGTCAGCCCGCCAGTTGGCAGGATCAATGTAATCTGCTTATCTATGCTGAATCTGGAGGTTTTCCATGGCAAACAACACCAAGAATCCAACCGGCGACATTCAGCTTGGACGATTCAGCTACACACACAATCGGTTCTTGCTCACGCTTGCCAGCCTGGCGCTTGCTGCCTTTATTTTTGCAGACATCATCGGCTCGAATGTAGCCCAGGGCTCCAACTGGCTTGAAAAAATGGCTTCCCCTCAGATGTTATGGGCGCTGTTGCTACTGCCGATTGCAACTTTCGGCAGCCTCATGCTTAAGCGCTCAGGCCACCCTGATACGGCCCTGAAGTGCCTGATAGTTGCTGCAGGATTTATCACTGGAGCAGTCGCCAAGATTATTTTCACCCCATGATTTTGGGATGGTGCTTTTGAATTCGTCATGTGCAAGCCCCTCGTTATACTCGTGCTTTCACTGACAACCCACGCTGGAGAATGAAATTGAATAAAAGTGAATTTGTAGACGCCGTCGCTGAGAAGTCGGGTCTTACCAAAGCTGACACTCAGCGCGCCGTTGACGCAGTCCTGGAAACCATCACTGACACGTTGCGCAAGGGTGACGCCGTATCGTTCGTGGGCTTTGGCAATTTCAGCGTCAAACAGACTGCTGAACGTCAAGGTCGTAACCCGTCGACTGGTGCTCCCATTACAATCGCGGCCGCAAAAAAACCTCACTTCGCTGCCGGCAAATCGCTGAAAGACGCGATTGCCTAAATCGAACCCGATGTGAGCAAACGCCCCGTACCCCACGGGGCGTTTTGCTTTCTCAGCCCCGAAATGTGAAGCGATGAAATGTACACAATAGACACCCTTCGAAATGGGTCTATCGATCCGAACTCGCATCTTGCTGACACCAGCCCTGAGGGCAAAGACTGGATGTTAGGGCAGGCAGCTCTTGCAGCGGAATACATGGAGCAGCAGGGTCTAAAAAGCATCGACTATATAGGGCCTTTCCTTCGGCACCCGGTACCCATACTGGAGAAAGAGGGCCCACTTAGCCTGCTTGTCCTACCTAAGGGATCAATCATCCATCGGGTTGACCTGCGCCCAGTTCGGGGATTTCCAGCGGTACCATTTGCAATGTTCATGGTCACATCAGTTGGTCAAACATTCGAGCTTCAAGCTGATCTCCTGGTCCAGTGCAATGACGTAAGGCCTGGGCGAATCTTTAAGGACGGTTCACCACGTCTGTCTTTGGTCGAGACACGAATTGCAATCGTGAACCCGTCACATGACTACGCCTTCTACGTGTCCCTGGACAGCTGGGCCGAACTCAACGGCGCAGAGCTCAGTGCGCGGCTCCAGGCTGCATGGCGCCGATCAGAAGGCAAGTCCTCATCGCGCAAGATGTCTGTAACAGATGTCATCCTCTCCGCCGGCGTAGACACTGCTGGCTTGGATTACGACGAGAAGGTAGAGGACGCATGTCGCCACCCATTTTTCGGGCCGCCTGATTCCTATAGTCGAGTGGTACACATCAGCGACAAAATCCTAAATGAGTTCCCTGACGAAACCGACCCGACACAGTTTCGAGCGTGCAGCTGTTCGATTACTCGACCTTGCGTGTGCGGGAAGCGAAGTGGGAATTAGCCATAGGAAGAGCTAGTTCAGGCCTCGGAATCGTATGCGTGGCGATTAGATTTAAGATTTTTTGCATTGAAAGGCCGAAAATGGAGCACTCCATTGCCACTATTGGTTTAAGACCTTGAGGCCTTCAATGCAACCAATTCATACCCAAGAAGCTAAATCCCTGATTTCCGAGACGTACCCGGTTGTATACGGCACTCTCAAGCGGGGAACGCTCCGCAAATTTCTCCACGACGGATCGAGCACTGTTTTCTCGTGCAAATCGATTCGACAACGTAAGTCGGCAGCCACACTGTTCACCAGTGGTGTCGATGCCGCCCTCAAGAAAGTACAGGCGATCGCTGATAAATACGCCGGCTTGCCCACTGACGGGCTTTTTGACGGGTATGAACCTGAGCCCGCTTACCCGGACGGGATGATCTACTGGGACGACTTATTGCGAGCAGTCGATCTTGTTGCCCTCTATGACCATCTGGTCGCCCTCACCTATAAATATCCAAGCCATCTCGACGAGTCGCCAAAAGCCATCCGAAAGGCAGCAATGATTGTGACCATGCGGCCCTTATGTCGTGTCCGTCGCGCCTCTCGCATCGCTAACAGCGGCCGGGCTTTCGAACAGGGATGAATATGGAACGTGTACCCGAAGCAGTCGAAGGGCTGGTGCGTGAGCAAGCAATTCTAAGTTCAATTCAATATCGTGACCCACACGGCCCTTGGGGGATCGGTACCTTCCGCAGAGAGGACGGGACGACCTTCCAGGCGACAGGAAGCTTCGGGCAACCCATCCTGTATGAGGAGTTCATCCTCTACGGGAAATGGAGCCCAGACATTCCGGGCGGGGATTTCGATACTGCATCGTTTTCGTCTATGCCACCGAAAGCTCTAGAAACCCTTCCGCGGTACTTGACGAGCCTGACTCAGAACAGGGTTGCTATTGCTGCAACTAACAAGGCTGTTCAGCACTTCGGCGAGAATCTCATCGACATTCTCGAGCGAGCACCCTCTCGGCTGACGGAAGCGGGCGTTTCAGAAAGCGATGCTGAGCTTCTCGGGACGACGTGGGCAACAGAGCGTTCCCATCAGTTAGCTTTGGCGCAGATAGACCTTGAAGGCATTCCTCCAGAGAAGCTGGCCACCCTGCAGCGCCGCCTGGGGTACATGACTGACTTGAACCTTGTGCTGCGTGAAGACCCATACCTCCTGTATGTCCACTTTGACGACATGCTGTTCTCGACAGCCCAATCTCTCGCTAAGCGCTTCCGAGTCACTAACGACACTGTGTCCGCAGTCAAGGGCGCAATCGTTGCCGTGCTTCGCAAGGAAGCTTGGTTGGGCCATAGCTACATCGAGGGCGTCCCCCTAGTCGACGCCGTGTCCAAATTACTCAAGCTCGACCGCGCAGTGCTCTATCCACTAATCAAAGAGGGTGTGACCGAATTGAGGCGGGCAAAGGTAGCTCGCGCAGAAGAACGCAGACTACAGCTGTACAACCTATATGAGATCGAAAAGTCTCTAGTTGAAAAGGCGATCGGCTGGACAAGGCTGACCGCGGCCGAGCTAGAGGATCTGGTTCCGAGCGAGGAAATGGGCATCAAACTGCTCCGCCCTCTGAAACTTGGTGCCCCCGCCACGAAGACTCTTTCAATGGGTCTATGCCACTTGATGGCTGAGCGCTTAGCTCTTGTCCAGTGCGAGACCCTTCACGATCAATTGACCATCGTCCAGGGCATACAGCTATTCCTGAATGCTTTCGGAACAGACGCACTCATCACTGCATCTTCCAAGGAAATGGTGACCGAGCTTCAACTGACTCTGGGGGATGAGGCCCCGGTAGTCAGCTATGCGGAGTTGATTGGGCTCGACCCGGTGACAGGTGTCCCACAACAGAACCGGGCCAGCCCTATACCAACCGACGTGGTCGTAGTGGTTGGCACTGATTCTATGGGGGTAGAAGAAATTCACTATCTGCTCGAAGCCATGCCTGAAGCTGGCCGAGTTTTCATGCTTGGGGCCCCCAAGGATCTCCCGTCGCAAACAATCGGCCAACCCTTTGATGAGATGGCCAAAGTGCCAGAAATTCGAACATTCATCGCCAGTTTCTGGCTGCCGGCCCGTACTGAACAGCGAAAAGCAGCAAAGGACGTGTGGTCGGGATCGATTAAGCCTGATGACAGTTTTGATCCTAGCAAGCCCATCAGTTGGCTCAATACGCCACGAGAGAGCATTCCTGATGTGGTGAATGTGCTGCTCCGTGAGCTGTCTGGCTCATGCCAAATATCCCCATTGCACGACATCAAACCTGTCGTGGCGCGCCAGCACGCAGAGGTCCCAGGTACTGATGCAGTTTCCTGGCTTACTCGTTCGATCGCCCATGAATTCGTTGGTAAGGATGACCCGGTCGACTTTCATGGACGAGCATTGTTTAAGGGCATGCCTGTGTTAGTGCACCAGGCTCTCTCTTTGGAACACCCTGCCTTCTCTATTTTCGAGGCCACTGAACTTTCTGGCGAAAGAATGCTTGCCACGCCCCGCTCGGGAAACTCAGCGGTGATCGACCTCAAGCGGAATCTCAACATCTTTCACGGCGGTGTACTGACACCAAAATTTGCGCGCGGTCGAGTTTACGAGTTTGTAATCCTGATCGTGCTCAAGGAGCACATGGGGCTGTTCAATGCCGAACTTCTCTCGACCCTCCTGAACAGTGCAAAAAGATCATTGATTTTGGTAGGCGAGCTAGACGGTATTGCAGATTCATTTCCTGGCGATGAGCCCACACGGGTGAGGTCATCACTCTCGAAATGGATGGCCACCGATGGCGATCAAATTGACCCGCCGCAGAAGTAATGCGACCTCCTACTGGCCGGGTCCCCTCATGCATGGGGTGAGTACAACTCAGCCTGAGCTCATTCCACAATTCACACTCCAGCACGCGGGATAACAGTACATGGCGATCAGATCTGCACGACTCGAGGCACAGGAACGGGCGAAGCTGAAAACACAGCAGGCCCGCAATGTTGCGTTGAGTCTCCCGCTTGTAGGAGCTGCAATCCCTTTTGTGCCTCTGCCACTCGCAATCGGCATTGCTGTGGGCTGTGCTGTATGGACTCTGTACCTTGATCGGAAGGACAAGGAGGCAGTGACTCCGTTGGTTTGGGACCGTAGCTACACACAGACTGACATACCCGATTGCGACTTCCAGCGCTCAACCTTCTTAGGCAAAACCATGCCATGGGTGGAATGGAAGGAACGTGTAGATGCGGTCTCAAACGCGAAGGGTATCGCAAGCGCCGACGATGTGCGTCAGTCGCTAATCGAGGCATACCCCGGAATGATCCCCTTCATGCTGTCAGACGACATCATGACAAGGCATATGGCGCTGCTCGCCGCGACCGGGACCGGGAAGACCGAACTCATCCTCGCAATCGCCCAACAACAAATCAAAAAAGGGGCAGGCCTACTGCTGGTCGAGGCCAAGGCTGATTCTGATTTGTCGGGTGCAATCTACGCAATGATGGAAGCCGCTGGCAGGCTGGACCAGTTCAAGCTCATATCCTTCGAGTTCCCAGAGATCAGCCACACTTACAACCCATTCTTCGCCGGCGGCGTTCGCGCCACCCTATCGACAGCGATGAAGATGCAAGCCGCGTCAAAAGAGGAGTTCTGGACTGACGTAAACCGCTACTCACTGTCTGCAGCAATCCTATGCATGAAGCTTCAACCTGGTGAGCCTGCATTCCACATTAAGGATCTAATCGCAGTCCTCTCTGATTTCAATATCCTCCTGCGATACGTGAAATCGATTCGAGAGTCTGACTCAGATGCTCACAAGGACGGGAAAGAGTTCCTATTTTCCTACCTCCGCTACTGGTACGACGAAGAAAAACAGGAGTGGAATCGTAAAAGCTTCAAGACCATGCTGCAGGGCGCTATCTCAAAACTTTCTGCCTTCGCGCATTCAGAATACTCACGCATTGTTAACACCTATAGCCCTGATGTTGACCTGAAAGACGCCATCCTCAATGGCGAGGTGGTTGTGCTGTCCATGTCGGCTCTCGCCGACAAAGACGGTGTTGAGCTGATGGGCAAGCTATTCATCTCCGACCTGGCCCGTGCTATCGGTGAGATCCAGCTTCTTAAGCTGAAACCTTTAATGATCTGCCCAGCGATCTTTGACGAATATGGTTCGTTCGCGGAGGAAGGTCAGATCACCCTTTTCCAGCTTGCTCGAAGTGCAAACGTACCAATCATCATTGCTTTCCAGGGTGTCGGCTTCCTTCAGCAAAAATCTGCACCATTCGTGGAGATGGTGCTGGGTAACTGTTGGACTCACGTCTACTGCGACATCAGGGATGCTGAAACAAGAGCCTTCGCTTGCAAACTTGCCGGCACAACCCTCAGGAAATTTGAGCAGGAGACTTCCGCCACTAGCTCCGGTGCCAGCCATAGCACAGAGCAGTCAGGCCTCATCTCAAATGAAAACACGGGAGCGAGTTCCAGTGTAGGTGCTAAGGCGACCCGTGAAGACCTACTTCAGCCTGATGACTTCCAAACCCTCGACCAGGGCGACGGAATTATCATCGCAAAATCTGGTACCTACAGGGTTCGAATGCCAATGGTCCGCAGCAGTTTCCCGAACGTACATTTCCGAGATATGAAACTGACGCGACGACATTCCCGCGGGCGGGCAGGCATCAATGCCTGGAAAGACTTTACCGATTTCAACCGCAGGCTTCTGGGCGACGTCTGACAAAACATTTCGCATGCAGAATCTTTTAAGGGGGTTTCTATGACATGGCTTGAACGGATCAAGAACTGGGACTACAGCCTGGAGGGGATTGTAGAGTGGGTCTTGAACCTTATGGAATTCCACATCCAGCGCGCAGGGATCTGGGGCTACATCGGAATTGTGCTGTTCATTATCGGGCTGGGTCTTGCCTTCCCGGCGACACGAGGAGTGACAAGCCTGGTTGTGAGTGGTGTTTTCCGCATGGTGTTCACCTTTGTACAGAACGTCCTGACGTTGCTCACAGCCGACCTCTTCAAATTCTTCGGCAGACTCCTGCTAGCGATGTTTCACCGTTCTCGCCGCTGGATCATTGCCCTTGCCGGCCGTACACGTCGCGACTGATTGAAAAAACCCGGGCAATCCGGGTTTTTTTTTGGAAAACATCCCGAAATGGGGCACTCCCTTTCCACTATTTAGTGAAAGGAGAACCCTCATGAAAGCCGTCTTTCTAGCCATCTGCATTTCAGTCTCTGCGTTTAACGCTGTGGCTTCTGAGTATGCGAGCGATTCATACGTCATCGACCAGCGCGATCCGAAGTATCAGATCGCAATTGAGCACCTCGCGAGCGCTGCTCAGGCACTGCGCCTTGCTCAAGATGAACTGAAAAAAGCCGAGGCCTCCCACCCCCTTCCTGGACTGGATCTGGTTCGAATGTTGAGCCAGGTCAGGCCCGTGGAAGAAACCATCAACGTTGTCCTGCGCCCGGAGAAGAAACGCCTTCGGTATCAGGAGCTAACACCTGATGGGCAGTTCTTTACTACCCCACCTCGACTCGGAGATTGAGACGATGACCGTCACTGGAATCACCCATAACGTACGCATGGAGGAAATGAGGCGGTTCATGGCCAGCTTGTTTCTGCTGCTCGCTGTTGCTGCTCTATTTCTGATACCTGAGATGGCTCATGCAGCCGACGGTACAGCCTGGAACGGTCAATTTGGCCCAGATGCGTCCCTGACAAAAAACACGAACACCAGCCTTCAAGGCTGGTGGAAATCCGCAGCAGGGTGGGGGCTGTGGCTCTCAATCGGCTGCCTATTGTTCTCCATCTTTTTCCTTGGTGGTAAGTGGTGGTGGATCCCTGTCTGCGTGTTCCTCATTTGCCTATTCGGCGAAAAAGCGATCACCCAAGTAGCTACATGGGCTGGTTTCACCAACTTCGCTACGACCTAGGTAACGAGATAAGCCATGCACCTTAGAACCACAACAGAAAGCGACACTTACGCGTACGCAACTTCCCCGCTGAATTTTGGCGGAGTAGAGAAAGAGGACCTCTTGTTTTGGATGATCCCGATGGCGATCGCGAACAACATCATGGACGACCCCTTTTATGCGTTTGCTGTGGGTTGCTTCTGTTTGTGGCTCTACAAACGGCTTACTGCAAATACACCTCCAGGTCACATGGTTTTGCGACTGAGCATTGTTATGGGTCAACTTGAAAGCGGCGACCTGGCGACGATGTACCCAGCTGTCAGAAAGGTTGCTCGGGCACTCAACAGATTCCTAACCAACCTTTGGTTAGAGGTTGGCCTGCTCCCCTCCCCTACCTATTGCAACCGATACGAGCCTTAAGAATGAGCGACAAATACGGCGTACCGCTTGGATACTTCAACCTGCTCGGTCGGGGTGAGTTGAGGGCAAGCAGAATCAACGTTGCATTCATTGCAGTCACTGTGATCCTGACAGGGGTCATTGTGTACCTTATTAACTGGAACAATCATCTTCAGGATGTGAACGTTGAACTACAGGGCCAGCGGGTCATGTACGGATACCCGAACGCAGAGGGTGTATTCGTAAGCGAAAATGAAGTTCCTGAGCGGCACATCATCGCTTTTACTTCTGTCTTTCTTGACAATTTTTATAACTTCACGCCGGACTCTTCGTTTAGCAATGCAAATGAAGCCTTGCGTCTAATGTCGCCTCGGTTCCGCGCTGTTCAGGAAGAGACTCTTAAGTTGGTTGCAAAGCAATCATCTGAGCAACAGATTACCCAGGTTTTTGTTCGAACTTCGCCGTATAAAATTGAAACTACACCCCAAGGTTATATTGTGACCTTCCAGGCGCTGCGCTACCGCGCGACGCTAAATACTGTCTTCGGCAAGGCCAAGTTCAACGTCCGAATTCTGATGAAACCTGTCAAACAGTCGAAATACTTCGAGTGGGCCATCGTCGCTGACGATCTGCAAACTCAGGAGATTGCTCAGTGAAAAAAACAATTCTGGCTGCGATGGTTGCCGTAGCCTTTGCTTCACCCGTTTTTGCTGATGAGGAATGCAACCGTTCCCCACGTTCAGTTATTTATGAAAATTCACCAATTGATGTTTATATTTCGAACGACAACCAACGGGCCGAGGTAGTTTTTCCCGAAACATATCTTTTGGGTGTGAACCGTGAACAACCTGTTGGCCTTGAGCTGTTCCCAACGCCGATAAAAAACAAATTAGCCTTCAATACTACAGACGGGCAATACGTTGGCCTAGTAACTGTAGATGGTCCTTCTGGTCAATCCTATCAAGTCAATTTGATAGCCCGCCCTGGCTGCGCAGATAGCTTGGTGACGATTTCGCATCAAGCACCAGTTGATCGCTCCCAGCTGGCAAAGGATGGTAAAGGTCGCGTCAAGGGACTAATGAACTACCTGTTCGATGGAACAGTTCCAAATGGGTACCGTAAAAATAACTTTTCAAAGCTCACTAAAGAGCAACGTGTTGTTTTCCGCCAGGGTTCTGTCGAGTTTTCACTCCAATCCCAAGTTATCGGACCAACATATGTCGGCACCACCTACGAGGTGGTTAATCGTGGCCGCACTGCATTCAAGCTTGCAATCGACCAGATCGACTACTCAAACAAGGCAGTGGTGGACTCAATCGGAACGGCTCGCCAGGTAGCGATGCTACCGACTTCTCACATTTTAGGTCCATCCCCCGAATATATATCTGAAGTCTACGGTGATTCACATCGTGGATTGCTCTTCATCGTATCGGAGAAGAGCAAATGAGTGATTCGAATCCGAGACCATCAGGACCTAACAAAAAGCTTCTTTGGATCTTCGCTGCCGTTGGTGGCGCCATGTTCCTCTTCGGCAAGTGGTCGGACAGTTCAAGCACTGCGCCTGTTACTGGTAAGTCGACGCCGGTAGCAATTGAGGCGGGCCCTGCAGGCGTCAATCAAATCACTGCCCAAGACAAAGATGCGGCACTCACACAGTTCCGCAAGCAACTTGAGGCCATGCAAGCCGACGCTAATCGCGGGGAAGCTGAGCGGATCAAAGCGGATAAAGTCCGCGATCAGCAATTGCGTGAGATGCAACAGCAAAACAATGCCCAAACGAGGGCGTTGAGCGAGAAGATCGCCGACCTTCAAAAGAAAGGCGTTGACGACCTGTACGCCGCTATTAATGCAAAGGACAAAACCACAAATACGATTCCTGACATGCCGGGTGTTCAGGGTCTAAAAGTTCCATCGGGTGGCTTATCGTTCGACGGAGACCTTGATTTGGGTCCTGCCGCACTGCCGTCGACAATGACAACACCGGTAACAAGCCAATACGGTCCTAACTACATTCTGCTTGCCCCGCCAGTTCAAACTCAGGCGCAGACTCAATCGAGCTTCCAGGGTAAGAGTGGTGGTGGCCCAGGCACGCAGTCAGAAACATCCCTTTTCAATGACATGTCTGCGCCGACCCCAAGCAACCAAACAGGACAGACCAACAACGAAAACCTGAACGCTCAGTTCAATGACGTATATGGCAAACCCAACACTGCCCAGCAGAACAACCAAGCGTTTCAAAGCTCAGGCCAACCTGCTGCTCAGCCAGCCGGGTTAACTGCGGAAGAGGCTGCCGCGAAGAAGAAAGCTCAAGATACCTACACCGTCGAGGCTTTTTCCTTTGTTGAGGTCACAACTTTGCACGGCGTCAGCTGCCCTATCGGCGCTAACGCCCCGGGCGCTTCAGACTCTTCAAAGATCCCAGCCCGCCCAGTTGTTCTTCCAGTTCACGGGATATTTCACGGACCGAATGGCGTAGAGCGCGACATTGGTACTGCCCACCTTATGGGTCTTTGCTCGGGCCGGAGAACCTCTTCGTCTTCTACTGGCCGAGCACTTATCCGCATTGAGCAATTGAGCTACTGGGATGCTTCGGGCGGAGCGCAGATGGTAGCGGCAACTGGGTACGTCGTAGACATGCGGGACAACGAACAAGACGTGTATGGACGGCTCGACAAAGCTTCAGGTCGAACCCTGGCTCTGCAAGCCGCATCCGCAGCCGCAGCCGCTTATGCAACAACTTTGAGTTCAGCGGAATTCACCAACACCAGCTCTACACAAAACGGCACTTCGAGTGCTACGAGCCAACTGACAGGCGACGCAACAAAAGCAGCAGTTGCCCAGGGTATTGGTTCGATGTTCCAGAAGATCAGCGAGCGATTTGAAGCTGAAGCAGATGCTGCTGTCGACACCATTCAAGTCGAGCCGGGCATCAGACTGCGCTTTGTGACTGACCAGCCAATCCGTGTTGTGAAACCCCTCGAACCATTCGACATCGACGCCTCGATGTACGACACCCTGATCTAAGGCGGCCAGCACTATGACTTCAATCCAAATCCGCCTTCCAGCTACACGGCGTGCAAATCTCGTACGTGACAAGAGTGAGCCAAAGACCATGCAGAAGCTGATTCTTCTTTCCTTCTTGGCAATGGCCCTCACCGGCTGCGCAACTGATGAAGAACCGTTCCGGAACAGTGCAACCATGGATCAGATCTACGACACGGTTAACTCCTCTGGTGGCGCTGACACTGTCCGGTTGCTGCGTGAAGGGTTGCGCGCCAGGCCTGAACTTGGTTCAAGCGATCCCTACTATCCAATCCGAAATCCAGATGTCGTTGCACCTGTATGGGTAGTGCCATATGCCGACAAGCGCACAGGCGTGAAGCATGGCGGTCGCTGGGACTACGTGATCATGGAGGAAGCGGGATGGGCAAACTAATCCTGAGCCTACTGTTTTTACTTGCCCCAATTGCTCAAGCCGAAGGGATCACGCAATACCACAAAGATGCCATTCGTGAGTATTACGAGAAGCAGATCCTAGGGAGAGGCCAGGACCTCACCGTTCGCCAACCCGACGTTGATCTTTATCGAAGAATCTTTACGAAACCCAACGAAGTTGACACCCGGCCGCTACCCCCACCGGATCAAATTCCTTGGCCTCAGATCTTCAAAAAACAAAATCTGACTCTAGGTGAAATTCTTAACTTGGCCTCGGCCGCAAGTGGTTATGAAACGGAATTTGACCCGGCGATAAACCAGAACGAAATCGTGCTGATCAACACATCACCGAATTCGCTTCGTGACATTGCTGAATACGTTTCCCGGGTCAGTTCAGCACGCATCACTGTTTACCCCGAATCGCGACTGATTACTGCAACACAGAAGGTATCAACGAATGGCTAAAAAGTCTGATCTGCACCTATACGACTCTGAGCTAGCTGGCCTGGGTCGTCGCAACTATCAAGGCGGCATGCCAATTCAACTGCTGTCCGATGCCTTCCTATACGAGCAGCAAGGTCGCTATTTCCATACGCTGGATGGTCGGTTCGCAAAGATTTGGAAGATTTCCGGTGTGGATGCGTCCATGTTCAACAACGACATGTTGTTTGATGTGACCGGCAGTTTCTCGGACGTTCTGAACAAGTATCCAGCGGGAAGCACCGGGCAGTTTCTGCGACATACACATCGCGACATCCGCCAGATCATGGGGCTCTATCAAGATCAGATTGACCCTGAAGCCGGTGAGTTCGCCGCCGCAATCGCCCACTCCATAATGGACCGGCAGTTTTCGGCTGCGACATCGGCCAATGGATTCTTCGGCGATGCCACTGCGGCCACTCTGAAAAAGATGCAGGACGATGCTCTTGCGGATCTTGAGCAGGACGAGACTGATGAAGATGTCCGGGCAACTGCGTCTGAAGCAATCAAGCGCGAGGTACGGGAAGGCCGCTTCCCCTTCGTAAACGATTTCTACATCGTGTTCATGTGGCAGCCTGAATACATTTTCGGGAAGTTTTTTGACACTACCGTCAAAGCAGCGCTAGCTTCGGTAGGGCTAGCAGACGCAAACAAAATGGCTGAGCGTGCCTATAACGGGCACGCTAAGATTTTTGGTCAGTATTGCACTGAGATCGAACAAGCACTGGCTACCTATGGCTTCCAACCTGAGGTTTTGACTGGTCAAGGCTACATCAACCTTCACTATGGGCTGATGAACCCTGTCCGGAGCTTTGAAATCGAGCCACCGAAGTACAGGGCTGACATACCAATACTTGATGCGCTGGATAATCCAGACATCGTTGAAACCCGGGATAACCTTGCTGCGACAGCTACCTTTGCGCATGTAGAAACGGAGCCTAACGGCTGGACAATTCACGACCGCGGCGTCCCGTACTACATCCGTCCTGTGTCCGTTATGGGCAAGCCGATTCGCAGCGCACCTGGCATGCTCCAGGTAGCCATGGCTGGGATTGAATCCGAAAGTCTAATCACAATGAACTGGAGCGTTCCACGCGCTGTTGTCGTGACCAGCCGGCTAGCTATCCGCGGTCGAATGATCGCGGCTAAGGAGTCGATGCGCGTAGGGGACAAAGAAACCCGTGAACGGCAGCGTAGCGACCTTGATGCTGTAAGGAGCAAGGTGTCCTCAGAGAACGCGAGCAACCGGGAGCAGTTTTTCGACCTGTCTGTTCACATCAATCTGATGGGATTCAACAAAGAGATCATTGACGACCAAGCCATGTCGCTTGAGCGTCGGCTGTGGCGTATCGGTCACAAAGAAGTATTGCGTGGGGATGCTGTGGTCCGTAACAGCATGCCATTTAATTTCCGCCAGACCAGCATGAAACTGCTGAAGCGAAGCATTCCTCACCTGACGGAGAGCGTTTCGCACATGGCCCCAATGTTTGTTGAGTACCAAGGAGTACCCGACCCTGCGATCCTGATGAACAATCGTGCTGGTCAGCCGATCTTCTTGGACCTTTGGGGTAACAGCGTCAACACAGCTCACTCGTTGATCTGCGGGACCACAGGCTCAGGTAAGTCATTTACTTTCAACAATTTGTTGATGGCCCTGAGGGTGAAATACAGACCGAAGGTCTGGATCATTGACAAAGGTGATTCGTACGAAAGCCTTTGTCTGGTGTTGAATGGTAATTACGTCCGCCTCACGACCGAGCGGTTTGTTGAGCCCGTCTCCGGCCGCACAATTGACCCAATCTGTATTAATCCATTTGCCCTCAAGCGTGATGAGAATAATCGCAATGTGAAGCCCGAGCTTGACGAGATTTTCTTCGTCGCACGGATGCTGATCATGATGATGGAGGCCGGGGACGGCTCAGGGTCCACCAAGTCCAATCTAACCAAGGTGACTTCATCTCTCCTATACCAAGCACTTGAGGAGTTTTATCGTGACTGGGTTGAGACGCGGCCTATGGATGAGCCGCGCTTCAGGGACTTCATCCCTCACCTGATCAAGACAAATTTCCATGAGCAGAAAGGTGAGGTTCTCGCACAGAACCTGACGCTGTACTACGGCACTGGTCCGTTCGCCGCCATTTTCGATGGCTACTTGGATGTTGATTGGGAAAACGATTTTACGGTACTTGAAACACAGCGCATGTCGAAGTCCCCTGCGCTTGGCATTGTGACATTGGCTCTATTCCGCCAAATCGACTTGTACTGCAAGTTCAAGCTCGATCGCAGCCGTAAAAAGGTGGTTGCTGTCGATGAGGCCTGGGCAACACTGTCCGATCCGAACGCCGCAAAAGCCTTGTCCAGTTTTTATCGTGAGTTGCGCCGTTATGGTGCTGGTTGCTTGCTGATAAGCCAGACGGTTAAAGACTTTGTGAACCTGATCAAAGCAGAGACGAGCGGTGGTGGCGACTCGCAAGACGGAATTCTCGAGAACACAAGTCATTACTTTTTCCTTGCCTGCTCGGAGTCTGACTACAGAGTTGCCAAAGAAGAACTCGCATTCACCGACGAAGAAATCGATCTGTGGCGCTCTCTAGCCTCGCTGCCTCCGATGTATTCAGAGGTGTTCTACAGGATGCGGACCAGCCAGAGCCTCTATTACTCAGGTGTATTTAGACTCTTTTCAGCCCCGATGACTTTGTGGATTGCAAGCTCGCACCCTGATGATTACCGGATGCGAGAGCTTAGGACTGAAGCAATCGTAAACGAGCAAAGAATTGAATCGTCGGTCGCCCGCCAGCAAGCAATCATCGACCTATCAAAAACTCACCCATACGGAGCACGTTATGGCCAAGTTGTTTAAGGCTGCCGCCCTTCTATGCATCGCCGTCACGGCTGGGTGCACTGATAAATACGAACCTCGCGAAACGATCGTTGACACCGAAACCAAGCCAGTCAAAGAAATGTACGCACCGAATACTGAACTCGAGCGCCGCGCTTACTCCGAAGGAGTGAGCCAGGTACTAACGGACATGAAAGGAAAGATGCGGGCTCGCGAGCGCTTCACTTGGGATGCCCCACTAGTTCAATGCGGAGTGAAAATCCCCGCACGTGTCGTCAATGGGATGTTGTCACCCGAACACGAAGAATGCGTACAAATTGCCCCAGGCCGCTTCTCCGAAGAGGCGCCTACTTACCTTCCCCTGCTCGGATCAGAAAAATGAGTGAACAAAACAAACCAGGCGGTCTCGGCGATCTGATCGGCAAGATCAAAAGCGGTGCAGCAACTATTGCGGCAAGCACGAAGAAGCCTCGACGAGACGCAGGCACCGACGCAGACGCTGATAACGTTGAGGTCATTGAATCTCAGGACGCCCCACGCCCGCACATCGACGATTACAACGATCCGCTCCTCATTGACCCACAGGACCAGGCTGTACCAGCAAAGCCAGATCCAAAGAAGATGTCGTTAAAGAAAAAGCTCGTGCTTGGGGCCGTGGTTGTCGCCCTTGGTGTTATGGCTAAAAACGGTATTTTCACACCGGTTGCGATTCATCAATCACCTCCAGAAACACATCCGTCCACGGCCGATGCGAGTGCGCATGAAGACAAGCCATCGCTGCCACAAATGCATGATGGTGGTTTGACTGCCGGGTTACCTACCGCACTTGGCGAGCAAGCAGTTGTTGATCCGGCGATTGGAAAAACACTGGACGAATTGCAGCTGGACGGACAATTGCAGAAGCCGTTGGTTGCTAGCGGCAAGACTGTTTCAGCGCAAGATTCAGGGTCAATACCTGCTGACGGTTTTGGCTTTCCTGCCCAGCTAGCCAATGAGCCACCACCTCTTGAAATTGGAGCAACAGCCTCACAGCCGAAGGAACAGCTTCCTTTGCCAAGCGGAGCAAACAGCCCATTCGCCGCTGCTCCAGAGGTAGCGCCGGAACCAATCACTGCTGGTTCGGGCTCACCATTTGGTGAGATGCCTGTGGGGGGAGAAACACCCCCTAAACTAGCCTCACTTTCAGCTGAAAAACATGACCCTGTTTTGGGTAGCACTTCACTCCAAAACCCGGATAGTAGTCAGAAACCGAGTCTGCAGAAAGACGCGGCTGATGTGACGAAGATGAAAGCTCAGCTTGCTCAGAAGGACAATGAAATCAAGTCCCTCAAAGATCAATTGGCAAAGAAACCAGGTAGCAACATCAAGCCTGCCCAAGCCAAACCTGCTGTAGCTCACAACCCTAAGCACTCGGCCCGCGTTGCACAACGATCGCCCACCAAGGCTGTACCGCCAGTGGCGAAGGTTGTCTCGAGACCAAAACTCTGCGTGAAAGCAGTAGCACCACCAGCGCGTAATTGCACCACGTGCGTAGCTCATGCGTTCGTAGTCGATGCCGGCGCGGAGAATATGGTGGGCCAAGGCGATTTCCTCGATGGATATCGCGTTGCAATCACCGGTGATCGTCTCGATTTGCAGAACTCGGATGGCCAAGTAGTCCATAAGTTCTGGAGTTCTCCAAATGGGTGCCCGTCGATTTAACATTCATGAGCAGATCAGCAGCGCTGACGAGCTGTTTTTGGCGCGACTAGCTGCTGAGGTCTCAGAGTGTCATTTCCGTGCACCTAACCATGTCCCCGTGCGCTGGGGAATTCCCAGCGCAAGCGAGGCAGACGAACCCAAGCTACATCCAGGCGATCTAACTCAGGCCCAGCTATGTGCCCTGGAGGCCGCAGTAGTTCTGTTCGTAAAGCAGGACTATGTAGCTGCCAAGAGCGCGCTTGAGCCGTTCGTTGCTATAAATCATGAAGAAGCATCCAAGCTCTACATCAAGGTCCTTCAAAAGCTACGTGTAGCTGACTGGGACAAAATTGCCCGACGCATCAACCGCGTTAGCACCGACACTCTGTTCGTACCAGCCGGAAGTACGGAAGTGATTGATGGCCAGAAGGTCATCCTGATTCATCAAGGCTTGAGTAAGTCCTTAGGTCATGATGCCCCCAGGTGCGTTGTCAAATATGTGACCCATCACGAAATGCTCCACGAGCAATTGGGTACAAGCCCTGAAGACCCCCATCCTCCCCTTTTCAGGCGTCTTGATCGAAGCTTTCCGGAGCGCGCCAGAACCATCGCTTGGTTGCAGAAACACAGTTTCCATACCATCGACGGAGTACGGGTGTGATTCGATCCATTGTCGCGCTTGCACTGGCACTTAACGCTGCTAATGCAATCTGCTCACCTTATGACTCGATGATTGATCGTGCAGCTCGAAACCACGGCGTTGATCCAATCGTGCTGCGTGCGATAGCAGCGCATGAGTCAAACAAAAACCCATGGACTTTCAACGCTGATGGAGAACCTTTCCGCTACCAAGATAAAGAAACCGCAGTAAGAGTGCTCTGGTCACTAACCAAAGCACCTTGGATGGTCAAAGCCATCTCCTTGAAAGGAGAGCGGTTCCGCCGGTTCTTCACCTCTCAGGCTAGTGCGAATTCTTATGCGAAAAGCATTCGAGATTCAGGTCGACTGATTTTGCGGGTAGATGACAGCAAAGTGGTCAACAAAGGAGAGGTGCGGGTTCGAGCACTAAGACTAATAAATACAGATATAGGGATTGCTCAAGTTAATTACCGTTGGAACGGTCAAGGAATTGCGACTGTTCAGACATGGTTTGATCCGCATTACAACCTTGAATTCGCAGCGACTCGTATTGCAGAACTTAAAAAGAAGCACAAGAACGAGATCGAGGCCGTTGGCTATTACCACTCAGCAACCCCGGTTTACCGCAAGAAATATCTCGAATATTTCATACCAAAGTACAACGAGGAGAAACGACTTGCGACCGTATCTATGGCTGCTGCTCGCTAGCTTCATTTCAACCAATGTAATGGCCAGCGTTATTGAGCCCACTACCGACCAAAGAGTCGGCGAAGGCATCATGGCTATTCTAAAAGGCGAAAAACAGAAAGCATGGGACATCCTTTTTCCTGAGGCCAAGAAAGGCAACATTATTGCCATGTATCACCTTGGTGATCTAATGCTGAGATCTCCCGAATATCCGAATAATCTGGAGCGAGCAGCTACTTTTTTTAAAGCTGCAGCTGATCGAGGACATAAGGGTAGTGCTGCAATGCTATCTCAGGTCCAGGGAATGCTTGGCCAGCGTGGTCAAACACCAACAATTGGCGGTGCAAGCGGTGTTCCAGTACCGAAAGATATTGAGGGCGCAAAACAAGCATACGCGCGCATGCAGTCACAAATCGGTCGGTTTGTTGGCGACCAACGATTGGTTGAACCGGTTGCAACCATAAAGATGTTCATCACCGAAAATGCAAGCAATGTTGCAGAGTTAGTGAAGATATCAAACGATGCTAAAGCCCGATTTGGGGAAAAGGTTGACTTTCAATATTATGTATTAATTGATCAAGCTAACTGGAATCCTCGACGTGTTTTTACTCCAGCATCGGGAAATCTTCCGTTGACCGGATTCCGACCTGATATGAACGGCTCTGAAGCACTGAAATATGGTGTCCGCTCAACTCCAGCTATCGTGCTAGTCCCTCAAAAGGGACAACCAAAAATATTGAGCAATGCTCAGTCTGTAATCACCGAACTGTCTGCTGTTCTTAGGTAAGGAAAGTATGAAAACTTCAATTAAGATCTCTCTCGCCTTTCTGGTTGGATGTTTTGTCTCCAATGCACCTTTCGTACTTTCCGACGCATCAAGTCCAAATGAAGCGTTGTCAAACGCTATCGCAGTAGCGATGGCAAAAGTTGACAAGTACAACGATGATCGTCAGAACGCTGAAATCGACAAGCTTCCAAATATTCTCGACTGCCAGAATATGGACTGGATGAAAAATTGCTCTGAGTTGAACCGGAACGCGAAGAAGAACCCACAAGCGCCTATGCGAATGATTGGCAAAAATGGTGTGGAGTTTAACTTTCAACCGGGAACGCCAAGCGCCGTAATCAACCTTCAGCTCAACCAAACCCCTGAGGCGGCATCAGAGCTTGTCTCTTATATGGATAAAACCTGGGGTGAGTACCACAAGTCCGCCGAACTCTACAAAATGGCAATGTGGCAAAACGGAGACCTGAAAAACATTAAAGGACTTGATGCTGCTACTGAGAAGGCTAAGGAAGTAAAATACATAGATACCGACAACGTGAGTATGTCTGTGTTCGTAGAGTCAACCTGCCCTGTCTGTGAAAAACAGCTACAAATCCTTTCCACTGTCCAACAAAAATATCCAAAGCTTAAAATAAAGATATTTCAACTTGACGGTGATCGTGATGCCTTCACAAAGCATGTAACTCAACGAGGATTGTCTGGACGCGTACTTTCTCGCGAAGAACGTATTAGTTTGCAAAAGCTGGGAGTGACGTCATGGCCAATTTCATGGATCGACAACACTAAGGTCAACAGACGCAAAAGTATTGTCGGTAACAGAACACTTCGCCAGCTTGAAGATCACTTTCAGGCTATGACATATATCCAGCCAGAGAAGAAAGGCGCATGAAAATGAAATCACGCTATATCAAATCGATCCTCGCGCTGACAGTCTCTGCTGTGATGTCAACAAATACTTTCGCAGCGTCAATTGATTTTGGGGCTGACGGGTCGGACTCTCCCTGGACACGCCGCATGGACGACGTTACAGGCCTGTTTGGTGAATCCGTGAAAGGGAGCGCGGTGAACGACGCGAACAAAGGAGGCAGCTTTTCCTTCGATACCTTCACCCCATTCCAAGACCAGCGGACTTCAGTAGTAAATGGCTACGGCGCTACTGAAGTTGGCGTGGGTTGTAATGGGCTCAATCTTAGCACTGTACTAGATGGTCAACTGGGCCAGTACCAGGAGATGGTTGAACAGTTCATCCAAAATGCTCCGGCGCTTGCCATCATGTATTTAGCCTACAGCCAGCCGACCATCAAGTCTGTGATCGACCAGCTTAATAGCGTTGGTCAGTTTGGCTTGGACCTCTCAAACATGACCTGCTCGGGCGTACGGTCTCTGGCCGACAAGGCATATGACGAGAAAAAGCAAACCCTAGCTGAAGCCGACTGTACTGTGGACGAGGGCTATAAAAGCTCAAAATGCATGGCAGGTGAGGGTTTAACCGGATCTCTTCTCAACCAAATGGGGGAGTTCAAGCAGAAAACCTCCGATCGCGCCAACGCAATGATGGGAAAGGTGTCGAGCGCTACTGGCGGGCTGGTTGGTTGGAATTCCTCTGTCTCGGGCGGAACAAATAAAGGCGCTGGCACTGGGTCTGGAACAGGAACCGGCGGCACTGGCTCAGTTAAAGCTTCTGTTAGCGGTAAATCATGCAGCAATGACCCACAAGATGGTAGCGCCGGCCTGGTGCTCGCGGCATCGGAACTTGGTTGTGATGACATCAAGAAATATGGTGGCCTCGTACCTTCGTATGGTTTCAACAATGATGCTGCCTCGGTAACCCCGCGCACTGAAAACATTGAGAACCTTTCGAAAACCCTGACCACTGAATACATGGACCTGTACAAAGCTGTTTACTCTGCAGATGCCGCATCCTTCAAAAATACACAGGCATATAAAGATCTGATCTCTCGAGCTGACATCGTTGTCAGCGAGAACGAACATCAATACATGCGAAACCTTGCCAGATCGAGCCCGGCCATGTTCATTTCAACAGAGCGCCAATTATCAACGCTCGGAATGATGAAAGAGCTGGACGACGTAATTTCCAAGATTGAAATTGGCGTTTCAAGCGGTATCGCCAATCAACCTGATAACGTAATCCTGAGTGATGAGGTTATCAGCCGCACTAAAACCTCTGTTGCGGGCCTTCGCCAACAATACATCGCCCTTCAGGCACGAATCAAACACGATCAAGAACGCAACAAAGTATTCGCGAGTGTCCAACAGGTAACGAACTAATGTCAGACTCGACTGATATTGAAAATTTTGACTACCTACAGATCGTCAATTCCAATTTTGGCGATCTTGTTAGTCATTACATCAACATGTGGCAGGCTTATAACCAGTCCTTCACTGTGGCGGCGATGAACCTCTGTCTGTGGGGAGGACTTGCCTGGGTAAGTATTTTGACCCTGAAAGCACCTGCAGATAAGCTCAAGACAGCTGCGAGCGCTATAGGTGTTGTACTTTTGGTTGCCATGCTCCTACAGCCAGGTAACTATAAAATTGGGCCCGCTGGTGGAAGCGTAGGACTATCGGCGGGTGCTGGCTGGTCAGTTTCAATTATTGGCAATATTTATCAGCTTTTCAAATCAGCTCTGGATAATGTAAATAAAGAAACGGCAATGAGCCTGGCATTTGAAAATGCTTATCATGTGACAAACGAGGGGACACTCAAGAAATTCGCCAATAGCCCTGTAAAGGATATGTACCAAGACTATATAGATAAATGTCAAGGTGCGCTGTCTGCTACGGCTGGTAGCACCCCAGATACCCGGCTCGTAGGACAATCAGTTGGTCTCTACGGTTCAACAATGATAAACCCTGTTGAAGTGAGTCAACTTAGCAAGGAGCAGTATGAAGAAATGGAGGCTGGCAACAAGGTTGGAAGTGCATCGCCGATGAACGTTCTTGGCCTTGGGTTATCAATCAATTCATGGAGAAGGTATTTCGCAGACAGCGAGGTAGCCGATAAGGTGGACGCCGGCAGAACCGCACTACTCAATATACCTGAAGATCAGAATCCGTTCCGAGGCAATAATGTCAAACCCGGGGGCTATCTTTTACCTTCAAAAGAGTATTGGGTAAGACAGTATTTCCCATCCAAAGCAAATGAAGGCGCCTCGGAGTTCGATAAAACTACTGACAATGCCGATAGCTCAATGTATAGCAACCCACAGCTAACTGAGGGCTCATCGGTCGCCGCGGGACAAGAAGTTAGGTTCTACCCTAAAAACTGCCTCCAAATGTATGGCATGGTGACAAAGGCCGTTCAGAATTGGACTGATGCAATCAGAGAAGAGGTTCCAATGGCTCAAAGATCCTCATATATGAGAGATCAGACTGAAGCCCAGACCCTCATGATCAAAAACATAAACAATATGATTGAGCAGCGAGATAAGTTTTCAGATAGTTCGCTTCCTATTATTGGCTCTGAACGCCGTAATGGTCAGGACATGAACTGGGGGATCAGCGATGCAGCTGACAGCATAATGACCAAGATCCAGGACGTCGGCAAAGCATTTAAAGAATGGATGCTTACCTTCAAGGTACCTGCAATGATCAATGGCTGCGCCATGCTCGCAGGGATGATGGTTGTGCTCTTCCCGGTGATATGTGTATTTGCGGTTTTTGTTAATCCGAGCATTCTGATTAGCTTTGTTAAAATTCTTAGCTTTGCTTTCATGATCCCATTCGTCAACAACCTTTGTTTAACAATGGCTGCTACATTGCTTGCAATGAATGGGGAGCTGATGACAGGGCTAACTTCGGGCAACATTTATGAGAACTATCCCCTGCTCATTTCAGCAGGCTCTGCACAATATATTATCTTCATGGCTTTGACTGCTGTAGAGATAGTTATTGCTAAAATGCTGATTTGGGATGATGTCAAAGGTCTTTCAGGATTTAACCCAGCCGGCGCAGCTTCTGGAATGGCCGCAACCGGTGGTGCTGTGATTGGTGCAGCAGTCAAACTCGGCAGTGCTGCATTGAGTCTCGTTGGTGGACCGGCCAAGCTTGCTGGCGCCCTCGGGCGAGTTGTCTCGGGAGCAGGTTCGGCAGCTAACGGTGCAGCAGGCGCAACAACTGGGGCTTACCGAGCTACAAATATTGTCCAATCGCTCCCGAAAGCTTCTGCTGGATCAGCCTCCCAAGCCAGCAAAAGGCTCGCTAAGCCAAGCTCACCGCCTCCAAAACCTAATCTCCCCGCGTTGCCGCCCCCGACCCCACCGGGTCCAGATACTCCAAAGGGGCCAAACAAGCCCTAATCAAAGCCCGCGCGAGCGGGCTTTTCTTTGCCCGAGCCGTTCACGTTTGGTACTGATCAAGGAAGCCCTTCATAATCCCATCCCATTAAACCTGCGCTGAGACTTGGAATCCTGGGCTGACCTGTTAAAACAGTTCGTGTCCAGATCACGGAGATGAATTATGAAAAAATTAATGGTTGTGGCACTGATTGCAGTGGCGATCGCAGGTTGCGGGGACTCATCGAATCCGACCTCCACGAAATGGATCGGCGGAAGCGTCGTCGACCAACCAGAATTCCGGTTGCCAGGCTCGACCTTCGGTTTGAAGAGCGTACAGGATTCCAACGCTCAATCCGGACAAGCTTGGTTTTTCGAGAAAGCCAATTGGAAACCGAAGGGTTGGTCACTGTGGGTCGCTTCCAACGTGTATTCGGACTACAAGGCGCCGAAAAATGATTTGAGCATGCTGCAACATGGGTTTGCTCGAGCAGATTCGGCAGCCGAGCGGTCTAAGAAGGAAAGCTTTTTTATCGGTGGGGTGAGCAAGTGGCTCAAGGAAAATCACGTAGACGTTGAGCTCAACTTCCTGGGCTACGATGGTCTCCCGCAATCCCTGATGCAGAGCAACGATGCATACAGAGGTTTTTGGTTGACCTGGAACAACGAGCCCTGTGAAAAAGCTTTTCGTATGTGCGTGGACAATTACTTTGTCTCGCCTGTATCCCGCCTGTCTGGAGGTGAGCGCTTGGGCTACAAGGACTGGATCAAGCCATACCTGAACCTTGGGGAAGGCGACACGGCTGTAGGCCGCAAGTTTGTGATCGATTCGTGGGGCGGGATGGAAGACGAAAAAAGTCCCTTTTATGACATCTGGCCTACTATGGTCTTCCTAGTGAATCCTGAAGGTGTTGTTACACGTGCCTGGCTTCCTCAAAAAAATGACGCGGCCACGGTTCAGCGCGTTCAGGCTGCCATTGTTGCTGATGTTGGTGGGCCTTACGCCAAGGTGGCCGTCAGTGAGAAAGCGGACTCAGCACGACCACCAACCCAAGGCTACTATGGACAGCACTACATCGAGACCGGCGTGGGCAAGGTCCTAGAAACCTTCCAAGAGATTATGAACTCGAAATGATAGGCGCAGTGATTTTCACGGTTAATGACAATGTGTATCCCTCTTACTGCCTAGACTCACTTGGGAATTTGATTCGCTGTGACGAATCTGGACCAGAGCTGGGTCTGGTCCCATTCGGCGTTCAACTAGTTTCCACCGCTGACGAGTTAGTGAATCCTTTTCCATGGACAATCACAATAGGTGCCGTGCTTGAACGTCTGACCTTTGTAGCGCGCATCCAGGGTGAAGTTAAACGCGCGTACCGAGATTTCGAATTGGTCTCGGCCACAGCCCCCTTCGTACCACACATACCTGTCTCAGAGGGCGAAGATGTTGTGATCCAGGCTATCGACTTGCTGCCAAGTCTTTCAGCTGCTGACGCAGTGGCGGTCCGTGAGCAACTAGCTGCAAACGGGATTTTCGAAATTCCGTTTATCTCGAATTTCGATGCTGGATTCCATGAGGCAGCAGGCGCTGGGCTGAGCGTTCCGCCTATTGAGTATGTGACAGCTGGTTGGATGTCGAGCATGAAGGTATACCGTAAAGCTCTAGTTCGATCTGCCTAATTTGCCCCGATCCAGACCGTGCCACCACCTAGAAATCAAAATATGTTGATCCAGATTCGGAGCAAGAAAGAGATGCAAACCTATAACGTTGATGTCGGCTATCTTCAGGAGGCGGACGCATTCGATGTCAACCATCTGCTGCCTAACTGGCTCCCAAGTGCGAATATCTTTCTCGCGCGCTCGGCTTCACAGGCGAAGGTCGGTGTATTCGGGTCGCTGTCGCAGCTGGACTTCAATCTCTGGCTTTCAGATCTCGCACTGAGCCTTCCCGAGCATACAGGCGTTTCTCTTGATCTCGTTCTGTCCGAATCTCAGGGTGTGGCTCACGTTAACTACAGCCTGGTTGACCGTATCCCCAACATAGACCCCCCTATCGAAGCTGATAATCCAGGCTTTCTCAACTATGCGCTGACCTGGTTCAGATCTCGGCGTCCGAATGTTCGAATCTATGCAACTGAAGGTCTATTTTGGGTGGAAGGGTTTTGATGATGTCTACTGCAGCAGCTCCAATTCACACTATGGTGACCACCCTGCTCAACAACTTTGTAGAGGGCGTGACCGTTTTATCGGTCACCCAGGAGGCGGTCAAGGTTCTCCCCCATACTCAAGCATTACCACCACTTCTCACATGCGACGGTACACCGCGACAGTTGGCCCGTGTTCTTGATTGTTTCGTTCGTTGGGATGGCGAGGTGAGAGTTGCAGCCCTCCTGGACGAAGGGCTGCTGGACGTATGGGTTATCTAGGAGAAATCCATAGGTGGCAAATCAGCCAATGGATCATCCACTTCCACCTGAATTACCAACGCTTCAACCGGTGGCTTCGTTCCAGTTGTGAAGTTGCCCGGAGCAGGTTCAATGCTGGCCTGATCTACGCTGGACACGACCATAGCAACTGGTCTCGCCACAACCTCCCTTTCGATTTCTGCACTTACACCCATCTTCGTGTTGGCCAGGTCGGTCGATGATCCGTCTGTGACCTTTCTACCGAGCAGCGCCTCATTCAGAGCATCGTTAACCTTACCCGGATCAGCTTGCCTAAATAGTTGATGACGGTTCAGTAAGTTGATGATCGCTTGCCCCTTGACCCCCCTCGGAAGTGCCCGATACAACGCATATAACTTCGGATACTTCTCTGCCGACAGTGTAAATTTTACGTTCTGAAATTCACCGCCGTCGGCTACGTTGTAGTCGGCCTCAGAAATGGGGCAAAAGCTCAAGCACGCTTCTGACATAGCCAGCACAACCTGATTACCAGCTTGTCGGGGGTATTTTGCTAGGACCTCGACAAGGGCTTCATGCATCTCTGGATAAAGCCTTTCCCGGATCACAACGCTCTGGGTCTCAGCCACGCTGAGCTACCTTCATCCGGGCCTGCTCCTTGAAGTTCTGCGTTACGTAAAAACGATGATAGCCACGCACGATCGAGTTCTCAGGATCCTTGGCCATGTAGATCACCGTGTTGATATACGTTTGGAGGAGTTTCCTCCCCAGAACAATTGCACCACCACCAGCCACCACCATACCGGCCATGAAGTCAGTCTTCCCCCAGACGGTGTTGATACACCGTACGACCACGTCATCTGCGAACTCTTGCCGTGCAGGTAGGCTGATGGGATCAATATCGATCCTGGATCCGCGCCACGGGATGAAGCCTTTCCTCAGCCAGGTATCCATCGTGTACTCAGTAGTCTGAGCGTCGAGAGAGAAATCCTTAGGCAGTCGGGACTTTGCCGGCAGGATAGTATTTAGTGCATCCACCTGCTTTAGCTGTGTAAACAGTTTCTTGTGGATGTCAGAAACCCCGCTAGATTCACCCCAACGTAGCTTATCGTCAGAACTCACCTTGCCGTCGACGAATTGTCCGGCATCTGTGGTGCCCTGGCCGATATCAATAATTCCAAGTTTCCCCTCCATCACAACACGGGGATCAATGACTTTCCCTTCCGGATCCAACAGTTCAGGGTCGAACCATGGGCCAACGTATTGTGGTAGCACATTGACGCTTGCTGGTTGGTAACCTTCTTCGATAGCCCATTTTTTGAGATCGGAGGCAAACTCGTTGCGGCGAAGCTTGAAAAACTCAGTCGGCAGCCCCGTCACGATGATCGGATTTTTCTGACCAACCTCTTTCAAGACCTTGAGGAACAGAACCTTAATGCTTTCTGAACTGTAATAGCTCGAGTCAGTGCTACGGGGGGCAGCACCATCTTCCCGGCAGTCATCGCCGATGTAGAAAGATCCGAACTTTGTCTTGAAAGACTCACGGGTGAAGCCACCACCCAGGCCTTGGTTCGATTGAGCAGGTGCAACAAGTGACGCAAAAGACCCTCGAATTTCGCCAGCACCTGCGATGTAACTGGTGGTGCCGTTACCAAGGTCGATCGCAATCAGCTGTTCGATAGAATGAGACATTATTTTTCCTTCTACTCAGAGTAGCGCTCGGATAAGGACTCTCAACGAGCCCCACTCTTCCAGAATCGCCACCATATTTTTTTGGTGTCTGTTGATGCTTCCCGAATGCTTGCCTAGATGACAGTGAGAAATCAGCTCGGCTGTCAGCCATGGCGTTGGCTTTCGGCTTGGTCTAGTTGATATGACAGCAGACAAATCGGCCTCAGTTGGAGGGCGACCCAGTGAGAGCGCAAGACGCTCTCGTACCTTCTGCTGGTTTAGCCTTTGCTTGTAGCTGCTGACATCTCGGCTACTTCGCTTACCTGTCCGGCGGTCGAAGTATTCAACCACCCTGTATCGCGGCTCCGCAGGGGACAGCGGATCGAGAGCAGGGCATTCACGCCTGCAAATGATCGACCTGAATCTTACCGGTTGTCGCGCTTCATTGAACTCAAAAGCTAGCTGATTTAATTCACTATCCAACTCAAGGTACTTCTCGATCAAACCGGCAGCCTTAGCGCTTCGGGTCTCGCAGGACACTGCCAATGCCGAGATCCACTCATCTAGCCCGGAAGCCTTTGATTTCGGAACAAGGATCCCGAGATCATTACCAGGAAATGCATTCACCCAACGTACCGCTCGCCTCGCTGCATTGAGGAACAATTCAAGGTCTCTGGAAAACGATTTAGTCCTTTTGGCACCGAGGATCGGAGTCATGTGAGCAAGACGTGCCTCCACTGTCCTCAATGAAACGCGGTGGAAATCGCCATCTTTCTTTGTTCCCTTCGACAGGTACACCTCTACACACGAAACCCGCCCAACCTTCTCGCTTGCTCGCCACATCCACATTAATGACCAGCCATCCTGAGAGCGTCTCTGTGCCCAGCCTCCTTCGTAGGACCTAACCTTGTCAGCAAGTTGCTGAAGTGTAGTTTGGACAAAAGCCATCTGGTCGACGATCCCCATCAAGAGGTGCTCTCGCCTCTCTGTCATCTCGGCGAGCTTTTGAAGGAACGGACCTGCCAGCTCAACATCACGAACATTTCTACGCACAGATCAACCTCAAAACTGTGGTTATTGCTGTTTACGACCAATACGGTGTCTTAGAGAGCACTGCAAAATCCCTTTAGGCACTCGTAGCGCACCTCCAAAGCCCGGCAGCACCTTCTGACACACCTAAGCAACACTACTGACTGCCCACTGATGCCCCAATCACATAGGTATAAGCATTCGAACGCAAACGTCATACGCCCTCGTAACGCCTGACTAAAACCCACTGGCACACGACAATTATCCCCTTATTGCCCAGCAACGCACCTCAAAAGCACCATACGAAATCCATTAGTCAATTTCGGTTGTTTTTGGACTCATTTAGTGTCGGAATGCACATTACGGATATGCCGATGGTGCTCCCGGCCGGCTGCATCCGACAACATAGAGTAGGCGGGAAATTAGTTAAATCCCCGTCTAATGTAATAATACGGGCCCTTCTGCGATTCTGATAAATCCGATTCTATTTCAACGGGTTATCACAAATGTTCGAAAATGAGTTCTTGAATGCCAAAACGCTCTAGCCAAAAGCACCACGCTCCACAACCAACTGATCAGCTGAGGGGGTCTGAGGTCAGCTCAATCCTCGGAATCCACCGCAACACACTCCAACGCATGGTTGCTCTAAAAACTCTTGAACATGACGGAGAGACAGGGGGTGGTCGGCGGTATTGGCTTAGGTCCTCTGTTGATGCTTACCGCCTCGGAACTCTGACGACTGCAACTGTGTGGTACATCCAAAGCAGTCTTCTACAGGAGCTCGTGGTTAAGGTTCAGGCAGGTCACCGAATCCTCGGTCAGACGGCAGCTAGCATTCCGCTTGCCGCGACGAGCCGAGCTGGATGCCTATCTCTGCTTCTTACGTTCATTGAGAAGAGCGAACCTCATGCCATTGCGCTTCCCGCAAATGCTGCCGGCCTACCAACTGCAGCAGTAATCACTGAGATATGTCGCACTCACGGCGTGCCCGTCATTTTGTTCCCTTGTTAGGCGGCAGCACTTCGATTGCAAGCAAGAGGTTTGGAGAACAACGATCCCATAAGAGGCGGGGGGCGCACTCAAGGGGTCTTAACTGATTGGGTCGATGGGGTGCACATCATTGCTACTGGTGGTTACAGCCCTGCTTTTCTCGCTGGAGAGCCCGTGATCATTGCTAAGGGCTGTAACGGTAAAGACATGAGCATCGTGCATTGCCTGAACTCCCTGAAGACAGGGGAGGCAAAACGCTTTCTTTGCCGCCAGGGTAGGGCCGGGCGTTGGAATACCCTTGAGCGCGTTTACGACCTTACGTACCAAGGTAGACCCAGCCGGCCTGCGGCACTCCTCCGTTCCCAGCAGACAAAAGATGTCAGTGATGCTCTACACGATGGAAAATCGCATCAGCCAAGAATGACCTTAGCTCGCCAACCGACACCTCATAGAGTCAGTACCAGACAGCCAGGTTTCATCATCACAACGCTCACACTAGGTGATGCATGGGTCTTTAGCTTTTAGCTCGCGCTCGGCGAAAGAAGGCCCATTTCACGAATGACCTAATAGGGCAACCTGTTCAGCGGCTGTGACCATCTACCGATCACTCAGTATCAGCCACCATAAGATTTGGCTCATGGCATAGGCTGCGCCGTAGGGCTCGAGCCCTCCCCCATAACTAGATCGGTCTGCGACCCCTCAAAGAAGGCAGGCTGCGGCGCGCACTCAGTTGGTGTTAGGAATATTCGGGATTCGTCAGATCCGATTAGTGACAACCGTGACCTGCAAGAAAGATCCAGCAGCCCGTGACAAGCTCCAAACCCTCAAGCTGAGATCCCTGGCTATCCAGGTAGGCTATTAAGTTCGGAAATCGGAACACACTAGAGAGGCAACTCAAGCACCTTGAGCCGATACGGCCACTCTCGGACTACTCGCACCCACCAAATGGCCAGAGACAGCCGAGCCGGTGTCGGTATAAGTCCCCGCAGCCCACGTCACTTGTTTGCGCTGTGGAATCAGGCCGCCGGCTGATATCGGAGCCGCTAGTGAAGAACGGCACCTTTGGGACATGGCTTCATCGGGAGGAGCGTATCGCTGTCACCACTTGCCCGATAAACATCAATCAACATTTGAACGAGTTCGCTCCCAGCACCAGCCTGGCCATTGAGGTGATGCGCTACCAGGTCCATCGAGTCGCGCGGATCGGGCCCACTCCAAACAATCTGAGCACTGACCTGGCCGCCTTCGATATAGAAGAAGCTAACGAGAACAGTATCAATGCCCTCTTTGATAGCTGCCCAGCCATGCAGTCGATTCTGCAAAGCAAATCCCGCTTGACGAGCCGAGCTAATGGCTTGGTGATACGCGTTGATCATGGTTACTCCTACAGGTGATGAGCGCACCTTAACGTCACGTTCGTGAATTCCAAGAGCAGCGACGAACGGTAGTACATTGCCACCATTGAGCATCTTGTGGCCATTGGTGTGCCATCAACGCCGGGTTTCAGGCGTCAACTTCCTTACGGGACAGGGTCTGTAGCGATTTACAAGCTGAACGTCATTGCACACAGTTGGGTACCTGATGTCTCACTTTGCCTCCAGCTCAACGCTTTTGACTGAAAAATCACGCCCTTTTTAGAGTTGCCTGTCCCATCCGCGCCCAATAGAATCGCGCTCAATTACTTCGGTACACACCTACGGGGCGTCCGAGGAGCCAAGCGGTTGAGCATTGCTCACCGTATGTAGAAGGGGGTCGGTGGCTGTCGTGGCTACCGGACAAAGCAAATTCCAGGGGACTGGATTTGCGCTTAGGAGCCGATCGTATGATCGGAGGAGGGAGGCATGCGCCTCGTTAGGAGCAACTGGCTCGCCGGGCTTACCAGCGACCAGTTCTTAAGTCTTGACCCGTGGGAGTTCGTCATTCATGTCGAATCCCAACAACAGTGGGTAGCTGAAATCCGCTCGAAGCTTTCTGTTCGTCTAACGGACGAGGAGCTTCTTCAGATTCTGTACCCGGGCATCTATGACGCCACAAAGAGCGCCATTAGAAACTACGCTGCCGGCTCCCCTGACGGACGCGGGTTGTGCTTGATCGGCTACGCCCTCTCTTACATACGTAAGTACGGTTATGCCCGCGTCATCGATGAGGTTCCAGGTTCTGGCGCATTCAACTTTGCGGATCTCGACGGCTTAGACTATGCGCCGCGCGCTCATGGTCTAGAACCTGATTACCTCAACACTGCGTCCAACTACACTGACAGCCTGTCGGCACTACCCCAGTTCCTGTCCGACGGCATCGTGCTCAGTGATGAAGGACTGCAGAAGCGCCATGCTCACGTTGAGACGCTGCGCAGGTTTCTGACACATCGTGAACACCAGATCCTCCGCCTGGCTGTTCTTGAGCAACATTGCTCCGTAGACATGAGCTCGATGCTTGGGCTTAGTGAAAAGCAGGTATGGAAGGTACGTCGCCAACTCAAGGTCAAACTCGGTGAAATAGCGATTGACCAGGGCATCTGCCCTCGCGTCGTCGCAAGCCTGAGAGGGAAAGAGACGGCGGCGGCCGGCGAATGAAGCAATCAATCACAGACTTCATCAAAGACGCCGTATACCCGAAGCTAGATGCAGTGGATCGTGGCCTTCTTAATCACCTGCACCCCAAAAAGCTATCAGCCAATGGCTCCTATGTCCTCGACTGTCCAGCCTGTGGTAAAGACCGCGCTTTCTACTACCCATTCAGGTCCGGGATTCAGTGCAATCGTAAGGACAACTGCCCAAGCCCATACACGCCTTTGTGGGACGCCCTCGCCCAGAACGGCATGAGCAACGGCGATATCGTCAAAACCCTTTGTGAGTCCGCAGGTGTTGAACCCCCTGACAACCGGGACAACGAAGCCAAGCAGCAGTCACGCGCAGCCAATGGTGGTCGCCCTCCCCTCACGACGGGCCAGGCAATCATTCTGGTGACTCAGCAACTGGCTCAACGCAACAAGGGGATTCTTGACGAATTCCAGCAATCCCGAGGGTATACAAACGAGGTCATGGCTACGCTGCGCCTCGGCGTATTCACTAACAATGATGAAGTGCTTTCGCTTCTTCAGGCTCACGGTGTTACCCGGGAGCAAGCCCGTTCTATTGGGATCGTCAGCTTTGAGGATGAAACCCCTTCATCTGTCTGGTCGGGGATGGAAGGTCGAGTTATCGGTTACTGGCCTCACCCAGACGGCGAGGCCCGTATCTGGGGCAGGATCCCATCAGGACAAGGTGAAGCCAGGTCTAATCCGAAATACCGTTTTTCACCAAAATCGTCCAAAGATATCCCTTACCTTTTCAAGCAGCGGCAGAAGTCCATCCTGGTTTGCGTGGAAGGGACGTTGGATGCTTGGGCTCTGCAGCTCATCAAGGTTTGGGGATGCGCCATTGGGCAAGCATCAATTAACTCAGCCCAGGCCGCATACCTAGCCAGCCAAGGAATTACAGAGGCCGCTCATATGGTCGATGGCGATCATGCCGGCTATGAAGGTGCACTATCGTCGATCCGTGAGGCTGAAGCCGTTGGCATAACCTTGAGCATCATAGCGCTTGGCCGTGGCATGGATGATGCCGATGCCATGCGAACAGCTGGTCGTGAAGACGCACTCAAAGCCCTGATCAACTCAAGGATGAATGCAGGTGAGTATATGGCCAGATATTGTGCCTCTTTACTCGACCAGCCCCTTCCTGACCTACGGCGCGTAGCCAAGATACGAGCCATTGCCAATGGGCTTACCACTGCCTCCAAGCGTAAATGGCTGGATTTCAGCCAGAGCCTAGGCATCGCCGCCGATGAAGAATCTGATGCCCTACGGGCACTGAGCCATCTGGTCTCGGGTGGTCTCACTTTTGAAGAAGCCTCTGGTGTTATTCGCCGCAGGACCGGATACCAAATCACCATCACCAAGGATGCCGCTCATGGCTGAGTCGAGCTCACAGGGGTCGTCATCCGGCCCGATAGTGAAATCTCTCAAGATCGTGCTCTTTGTCTTTCTCGTTATCTTCGTTGCGAAGATATACCTGAGAGCTCCTGAGTATCGATACGTCGAGGTTTGTTACTTCCCGCAAAAAATATTCCAACTCGCTTGGATTGATGCTTGGGGTTTGTTCGTCCCTGACGACAGCGCCAGCTACCTGAGTCACGCAAGTGACGTCAGCGACTTTTTTCGCTCATGCACCCAACAAGCTGCTGGTTGGGAATGGCTGAGATCAATTGGCACTCACCAGTAAGGTAACCCCATGGCTAACGAAACTACCCAAGTCCGCAACACCGCGCCTCAACTTCCAGAGCGCACCCTACGCATTGACGGCGAGCGTACCGCGGCGATGTACACCCTGGCGATCCGTGTTGCACGGCTCGACTCGCGTTTTCGTGAGCTTGCAGGCAACCCCTCCGTGGAAGGTCGCAAGCAATATCGTTCGGGCAACGAAGGCTTTGCTCGGGCGCTCGGTGAGTTCGAAGACGCTCTCATGCAGATCGAGAAGGACGTGGATATGAATTCACGCCGCAGCGGTCGCCAGAGTAAAGGGCAGCCACAACGACGCGAGCCTCAGGCGCGCCCACAGACTGCTCCACAAAAGAATTCAGCTGCGCCGGCGGCCACTACTACGCCCACAGCCGAATCTAAGCCTGCGCAAGGTCCCAAGCCTGAGGCTAATGGTTCGACTGCCCCTGCCGGCGAAGCACCCAAAACCCAGGCCAAACAACCGCAGAAGCCAACTCAAAAACCTGCTCAGCAGAATGGTCAGCCACCTAAAGGCCAGCAAGCAAAACCGCAGGCCAAAAACCCGCAGCAGCAGGCTAAGCAAAAGCCTGATGTAGCAACCGTCACCTTATAAGGGAGCTGGACAATGAGCAGCTGGAACAATATTAAAGACGCGAGCCGGATGCTTCCGGCCTGGTTCACCCCATTTGTTCTTGCGGGGGCAACAATTGGTTTGTACGTGATTGCCCGCTACATGACTGCGGAAAAGCCTGACGAACTGGTTGGTTTCGCAACAATGTCTGCCATTGTCCTGTCGCTTCTTGTCGGGTTTGTATTCATGGTAAGTGCCATCGCAAAAGCGAAAGCTGGCAATGTCGTGTCAGCGATCGGCGAAGGCTTTCAACGTGGCCTAACATTCGTATGGGTCACTTCGGCCGTTTGCCTCTGCGTTTACGTCTGTGCCACCCCGGCATACCGCTTGGTCACACAGAACATTTTCTATACCGTCACTACCATCGGAGTTGCTTGCCTTCTTGGTGTCGGTTACTGGGCATCAGGACTTCGGCCAAAGGCCCAGG
Source organism: Pseudomonas sp. A125 (assembly GCF_055409485.1). Taxonomy (NCBI): domain Bacteria; kingdom Pseudomonadati; phylum Pseudomonadota; class Gammaproteobacteria; order Pseudomonadales; family Pseudomonadaceae; genus Pseudomonas; species Pseudomonas sp. A125. The sequence goes on along the minus strand of NZ_JBUZVP010000037.1, from coordinate 15,792 downwards.
CTCATCAAGATCAACTTGGTGGCGCAATGAGCAGCGCAGTCGCTCTACCACTTTCATTTGCCCCAACACCAGAGCAACGGCCGGCATTTCAGGTGACAATGGCAGACCAAACCCGGCTCATGATTCATCAAGCGGCTCGGATCATTGCCTACAAAGGCAGTAACTGCTTGATTGCAGACTCATTCAGCGCTCACCTTGACATCAACACTCGGACTGCAAAGATCTTCACAGATCTTAACCTCCTCTCTACTTCAGACATGGTTTTCTGGCGAATGCACATGCTGATGATCGGCAGTGCCGCAGAACAGCGCATCATGAATACGTCTTCTGACGCAGCGCTTGATGATCTTCAGAATTTCGACGAGCTTTGTCTGCGCTACCTGCAAATGACAAACAAGGGGAATTTCTTCAAACCAGTGTCGGACCACGAAGTAGTGATGAAGGCTAACCGTTTGAATCTGTTGCGGGGGAACGTATCGCAACGTTGCCACGCAGCAGTGGTACAGAACGAGCGCCTCATCCTTGAGCTGGTCAAACTGATGCGTGGCCGCCCTACCCTGATGTACATGGACCTCAAGCACATTCTTGATCGCGTTGAAATGCCTGCAGACTTCCCTTCTGCTGAGTTCGACTCGAACGAAGCAATGGAGCGCGTGCTGATGCAGCTTACCTTCGACGAGCCAGATGACATCCAGGGCATAACAGAGCACAGCGACATTTCAGAGGGTAATTTCTCTGAACCTGTGAAGGACAATGTCCATCACTTCGCCCCCCCGGCCGAGAAAACCTTTCGAGCCTGATCTCAGTAAATTAAAAGCCCCAGATGCTGGGGCTTTTTTATATCCGCAGATCGGAACTGGTTAGTCAGCAGCCTCTACACGGTTTCGACCGCCATGCTTTGCCTTGTACAACGCGTGGTCTGCAGCCTTCATTGAAACCGCTGCGGACCCATCCAGCAGAGCCACGCCGGCGCTGAAGGTGCAGGCAAACCATTTCCCACTTTCACCCTGATCCTGCAGGCCGGTTTCAAACTGAAGATTGCTGAAGAGTTCGCGAATTCTGTCGATTACATTCCTGGCATCTGACATCGGTGCGCCAACCATCAGCACGGCGAACTCCTCGCCCCCCATCCTGCCTATGAAATCGGTGGAGCGAAGGTTGTCTGATAGCACCTCAGCAAGCCCAACAAGCACCTTGTCACCTACAGGATGACCAAACGTATCGTTTACCTGCTTGAAGTGATCAATGTCGATCATCACCATGGTGTTGGGCACGCTGCCTGAAGCACTGACACGTGATGCTGATGCCATCAACTGCCCGTGGTTCAGAAGCCCTGTGAGAGGGTCGCGCCGCATTCGCGAGTCAAACGCCTTAGACCTCGATATGAGCGCCTTGAGGGCTTTGATGAAGGCTCCCCGCTTCAATGGTTTCTGGACAAAAGCGTCTGCCCCCTTCGAAAGCGCGATCAGCTGGGTTTCTGTGTTCCGCTCACTGCTCAGAAAAATGATAGGCATCACTGCATCGCTATCTTGGCGAATAACACTGGCAACTTGGGCGCCATTGGCTCCCGGCATATGGAAGTCAGTTACGACCACGTCAGGCCTGAAGTCCTCAATAGCCTTCAAAACCCCAGCTGGAGAAAGGATATGGAGTACCTCAATCCCTTCCTCACGCATGAATTTAATTGCCGGGTATGCATCCGTTTTGGAGTCATCGAGCAGCAAAACCTTGTACCCATTGATCTGCGAGTCTCTGGCTCTGCTACGGATCAGCGATCGAAGCGTTTTGACGTCGGCCTCAACCCCTAGTAACCGCACTACACCAAAGGTCGCGGCAACCAAGCGCTGCTCGAATGTCATTGGTGTATCTTCTGCAATGACCACCAGCAAATCACTGTCATGATGAGCAGCCAGAGCTTCGAGCGCACGACATGCTTCTGGGTGGTCCACAACAGCGCTACCCACGAGCACCAAACCTGAGGTCGGCATTCGTTCCCTCAGGTCGGCTACAAGATCCGAGCTGGAATCCAGACTGAGTGACAGGATCTTAAGCCCCATAGAGCTTAAGCCTGAGGCAAAGAATGCTCCACGGTTTCCGAACCCGGGGATGTAGATGGCTGATGGTCCTTGATCACTGGCTCGTGCGTCGCTTTCCCGCCGGCTTGCCGCCTGTAGCGTGTCCATCTGCAGATCAATTCCTTCTAATAATCTTGCTGTCAGTGATTGGTTGCTGCTGATGAGGGATGAAAGCGAACCGAGCTCCGTCGCGAATTCCCCGGATAGGGAACTGATGGTGCTTGATCGAACCTTGGCAACTACGGCTTTGAAGGCTTCAAGGGTGTACTCGCTTGGCCTTGGCAAGACCTGTGAGCGCCAAGCTGACTGCAGGACCCGGTTGATGGTTTCGTGATTCATAAGCAGAGGCCTCCACTAGTAATAGTGGCCATCTAGTGCCCCATATTTGCAGGTTCCAACTAAAATATTTGCCTTCCGGCCTGAGGCAGCGAGCCATTCAGACCTGCGCCCGTGGACGAATGTCGGGAAGGCTAAAACCTGAAGGTTCGCAATGTGGTGGTGGTGGCACAGTCCGGCACTAGCGAGGATGGGTCACCGACAGATGGAGTAACCATGGACACGACATTAATAGCCGCGCTCACCAACCGTGGCGCTATGCCATTTGCGAGAAAAGTCGCCCGCGATATGCGACAGGGTGCAAGCTTAGACGACGCCATTGCGTCCCGAAGCGTCCCAGCAGGGGTATTGGTGGATGTCCGATTGATCATGTTTGCCGTCCAGGCTGGATGGTTTGAGGTTCCCGCGGGCCCAGACCTGACTTTCAGCAAGGCCCAACACAGCAGGCTCACAGCCCTCAGCAGCAGAGCCCCGTGGCTTGGTGAGCTAGTCGATGAGGCGGCAGCATTCGAGGCAATGCGTGCAGACCGAGCTCATGGTCGGGCGCGCGCATTCGGTGCCAAGGCATTACCGAACTTCCATTCATCCGCCACAGCGGCGATGACCCGCCTCTCGAGACTCCCACGAGATCATGTAGCAGGTGAAATCACACTCGAGCTCTGGGTCCAAATCCTTTTAGATACCCAGTCCGTGGCTAAATACATCAGGGCACAGATGGATTGCTTCCGTCCAGCCTGGATGTGGGAGTCGGCTTATTCCCTAACAGAGCAAATCGAACGGCTTCGTGAGCACGACTGCATGCATCTCTTGCTCGACTACGTGTCTGCAACGAGGAATCGGTACATCGACAGCTTTGAGCGCAAGCTGCTTGAGGACGTTCAGTATCGTGGTATGAACCCTTCGGAGTACGAGCAGTGCTGGGCGGCTGAGGAGATGCGAAGGGTCAATGAGCAGCAAGCCCACTGGAAGGAGGTGTTTGGTCTCGTTAGGCGTCTCGCAGCTGTCCTTGATGGTGTGAAGACCTACCACCAGGGCACGCTAACAAAAAGGCTCAGGAAGGAATCGAATGGCGCATTCCGGCTCCAACGTTCAGATCTGGATAGAGAGGCCCTCGTCGTAGAGGTCAAGCTCAACTACTGTGTCGGGCAAAGCGCAAACCTTCAGACCGGCTTTGAATTAGTGAATTACTGCCTAGCGCTGGCGGACGAGATAGAGGTGGAACCCCCGACCTTCTCTGGCTACCTGTCTGCATGCGATAGGGCCAAGGCCCGCGTGGCAAACCTGGTAACGCCACCACTCGACACAGCGTGCTCCACCCGTCGGCCACCAGACGACTTTGACGAAGCTGCTGCCTAACTACCCGAGCCGCTCTAAGAAGCGGCTTTATCATGTCAAGGCTCGCATTCATTCCCTCAGTCTGGGTAGGTGTCTTGCCTTGAGTTTGGACGGGGTGCAGATCCTGAGCTCGGGTCTAGCCTGCCTTTGAGGCTCCCCATCCACACTGAGACACTAGGGTTTCTTGAGGATGATGAATTTCCAGTCACCAGGTGCTTCTGGCACTGGGATACAGGGTTGACCATGGAAATCATCAACCTCTCAAGGTCAATTCAGATGTCTCTACACGACACCATCCACACCACCCTCCGCTCAACCGGCTACGTCACCAATGGCCAGGCCAGCGACCTCGCAGAATCGGTTGAGAACCTCATCTACTTGCGCGAGGCTCAACTCAACAGGCAGATCGAAGCCTTGAAGGCTCAGCTTGATAGCCTGCACGCCCTGATTTCAACTGCACAGGAAGGCACGGACAAGATGAACGCCGAGGCGTACAACGCCCGAGCGGTAGCGATATTCAAAGCCATCTCAGCGCCCGGCCTGCTTCTGCCCGTAGACGTGGAATCCTTGGCAGCTGCGGGGCCTAAGACAGGTCGTGTGGTTATCGACTGTACCGGCCCAATCACCATCAGCGATGCCTACTCCGATCACCCCTTGGATATCGTAGTGATCGTTCGGCCCCTCAGCCAGGAAAGCGATGCTAAGAAGCATGATTACCTCGAGCGCTACTGCCACGGCGTGGGCAAAGAGGATGCTATTGCGGATGCGTTTGAGGAGGCAGAGTCCGCCATCTAGGTTGTAGAGAATTTCCCATCAGGGGTGGTTCTGGCACACCAGCATCGCCCCCAACATGGTTCCCATCAACTGATCGCCAACTAGGTTACGAACATGCCCGAAGCCAATTCCCCTCAAGCCATCAAGTTCACCAGCTTTTCCGTAGCCCCATGCATTCGGGTTAACTACGACAATGATGTGGTCTACCGCACCATCCACCCGCAGCAGGAGCCGTCCGCGCTTGCATCTGTGGCCTCGCTCAACTGCTTTGATGACCACGAGATGGGGCTGACCCTCGTGAGCGTTGAGGCTGATGGTGTGGATGGGCTAGTGGTCGCCCCGGAGGGCTCTGAGATCTACGACATCGCTCATGGAGCAGACCGCACCGAGATCAGCTTGTGCAGCGGGGAGTACGGGGGTCTGTACTGGCGCATCCTGGCATTTGTAAATGGCAGCACCAATCCCGAGGACGCATACCAGATGATGGTAGGTGACTGCGAGTCGACGGTGCGCTCGGCCTGTGCTGGCCTTCAAGGACTGGTATCCCTCCCCCAGGCTATCCGCATGCACAACGACAAGCTGGACGCTGATGAAAAATGCCCTGATGGTGATGACTACAACGATCTTCTGAAACTCGCCGGCGTTTAATGCCGCTACTTCCCCCCGGCCCGGCACACACCGGGCCTTTTTGTTGGTCAGCGCTATCCCAGTGATAATGTGCCTAACGCTTACCAAACTGAGGCTTCTTACGTGCCCGATATCGACCCTGATGTTGCTTCGCTGAATGCGCGCCTACGTCTCTCCACCCTCGCCCCTCACCGGCTGACGCTCGCCCAGTTTCTTGAGCACGGAGACGCTTTGCCTGTTGTGGGCAATCCCCGCAGCTGGGAGGTCAGTCACGGTCGTTTTCTGACCTGGGCAGAGGCAGACAGTGCTGAAGCCGCGCTGAGGCAGATACACCGGCGTGAAGTGGAAAGCTCGCTGAACTGGAACAGCGCAGGAAGCAGTGAGAGAGGCTATCTACCGTCGATGCCAACACAAGACGTACTGGACGACTACCCGGATCTGAAGGTGACCTTCGCAGAAATCCTGACTGGGGCGGTGAATCTGCCCGAGGGCCGATAACCGTCACTGGCAAAGTTTGACTCACCCGCTTCTGGCACACCCTTTAGGGGATGACACTGGCTCTATCAACACAGAGCCGGGAGGCCATACCATGCAGAACGTCGAAACCAACACTCATGCTAATACCCAAGCAGCGGCCATCGCCCCTCACCTGCTTACTCAAGCTCAGTTCATCGCCACCGCCCAGGCAGTACCCCTGATCAATCATGGACGCAAGTGGGATGTGCGCATGGGGAACTACAACTCCTTCTCGGATGCTGACACAGCTCAGGCTGCGCTGATCGATGCCCACCACGGCGCCGTTAACAACGCCCTGTTCCTTAACGAGGCGGACGCACCAGAGATCCCAAACAAGCCGTCGGTACCCTCGGCCGAGGTTCTGGCCAGCTATCCGGACCTCATCGAGCAATACGCTGACGTGATTGCGTATTCTCAAGGCGAACGGAGCATCGCGCTGCCGGCGGTGAACAAAGCTGAATTCGATGCCGTACTGGCTGCCCTACGGCTGCTTGGTGCATCCATGATGGGTGGCCTTGTTCGCCCAGGTGATGGCGACATCGGAGAAATCCTCACGGACAGCGGCCCCCACGAAGGCCTTACTGCCGAGGGTGTTGATGCACTCTGCGAACGTATCCAGTTTGAGTCCTAACTGAGGGTATTTACCCTCCTTCAGTACTAACCCTTTTTGCCCAGCCCTGCTGGGCATTTACACGGGTGACTGCATAATCAAGTTCTCTAGGGAGGGGTGGTTCCCCATCAGAGGATCCGGCTGATTTTCAAAGTGAGAGGTTCTGGCACGCCCAAACAGCCCTGACAATTACTCCCATCAAAAACGAACCCGCCCTCTACTGGAGCCACCCATGCCAACCCCCCACGAAAACCAGCAGGCCCTGACTGGCACAGGCTTCGCCCTTTCAGACTTCAAATCGATTGCTGGTGCTGATGGGTCTCTCAAATGCGCGGGACTGGATGGGTTTAAGGTCGTTGAGACTGGCGGGGGCTGCTTGGCTATGCGTCGCGACGCAGGCGAGTTCTACATGCTTCTTACGTCGGAGTGTGGCTCAGATGTGCCCGATGAACAGGACTGGGAGGAAAATCTGATCGGCATTTACCGTGAGGACGATGATTCCGAGGTCATGTGCATGTCAGCCCGCGATTTACTGGGCTTGATCAACAAAGATACAAAGCCCATCGACATCGAATCTCTGGATTCATAAGCCCGATTGACGGCCTGTAGGCTGAGTACACGCCGCCTGCCCCATTCGCTATCTCGCTGGTTCTGGCACGCAGGAGCTCGAGGCATCCTGGTACCAACTTCAAAGGGAGCTCCCCATGCAACTCACCGTCAAATACACCTACGTCGAAAACATCATCCCGGCACGCTGTCGCAATCCCCGCCGCGCTCGGTTCGACGATGGACTTGAGGTTGTAAACCTCCGCGAGATCCTGCGCGAGGCCGCGCCGGTTGCAATCATCAGCGCCAGCAATAGCAGCGAGCCCCCAATCGAGTACCGCTGGTTTGACGGTCAACTCTGGACCTCCTGCAGCGTGTACGGTTGTTCGCGCCAGGCGCGCACATCGGGCGGTACTGACTACGACTACGCTGCTCCGGGGACAGAACTCTCGCTAGTGACCGACAGCGTCAGCATGAGCCGCCACGATTTAGGCATCTTCGTTTCTGTCAGTGAGGGGAAGGTGGCCATCGCTGAATACCTTCACGGCTGGGCTAAAACCCTCATCCTCATCGATGGTCAGGTCTACCGCCCCGCAGGAGAGCCGCGCTACGTGGTGATGACCTTTGGCCTAAGCAACAACCACGGCGGTACCGCAGTGCTGTGTACTGACATCTCGAACACCAACATCAAAGCGCAATCCTATTTCTCAGTCCTGCAATTCGAACAGGCAAAGGACTATGCACTCCGAATCGCAACAGCGCGCGGAGACACCACCAAATTCAGTGCAGATCCAGGTTATACGTTTGAGGTGCTGATCCCTGAGGCGGTTCGGATCAGAAATGACTACAAACAAGAGGCGGCGGCGTGATCGAGGGTGCGGGTACGCTCAAACGCGTAGAAAAGCCTATTACCGATCACGTCTACATCAATCATCCGGCTGGGCTTGCTTGCCCGTGGTGTGCATCATCTAACGTGACCTTGTCCGGTACCGACTTCACATTCGGCGGGGACTTCATCGGTCAACAGACTTCGTGCGATGACTGCGCTGAGAAATGGGAGACCATCTACACACTGTCTGGCTACGGTTCCTAAACACGAGCCTTGCCGACTATCCACCGGTGGGAACCGATAGGGTGGGGATCTCGAATCCCCATCTCTGGCATGGGACCTGTGTCTGGCTTCGACGCAAGATGGGAAACCCCCCATTCACGTTCACTATGAAAATCAGAGCCCTGACCATGGAACCGGCCCGCTGTAACGGCTAGGCATATCGGCCTCAACTAGCTCCTCCGGCGAGCCGGGGATTTTCATAGACCCGGTTTGGCTAGCCCCCTGCAAAATCGGCGTTAAACTTTGCCTATCCACTTAGACTTGGATCCAAGATGGCAAACGACAATGACGCAAGGAACGCGGTTTCCATTTGGACGCCAGCAGCCATAGCCCTGCTTGGCAAACTAACCGACAAGGAAGTGGCGGCCCAACTTCGGATCACAAAATCGGCAGTATTTCAGGCGCGCAAAGCCCGAGGCATCAAGACGAGGTCGGGTAATAAAGTGTGGACGGAAGAGCACTTAGCCTTACTGGGTAAGATGTGCGACCAATCACTCGCCTACAAACTCGGCATCCCCAAATCCACAGTTACCTCAAGAAGAACTCGAAGCTCGATCCCACCCCTCAATGCGCCTACCGAAGCTTTCGAGCTCCCTGCAGAATATCTGACGCGACTTGGAAAGGTCTCTGACGCAAAGATCGCTAAGGCTGTGGGTGTATCAGCCCCGACTATCAGTGCATACAGGCGAAGGCTCGGGATCGGCGCAACCGTTGAGTTTGGTCACCCCAGTGAGGAGCTCAATGATCTGCTGGGTAAGGACACAGATTCTAATCTGGCCAGGCGCTTTGGGGTCACTACCGCCTGCGTTTGGCTCAGACGCAAAAAGGCAGGCATCCCACCTTACACAGAAAGCATTAACGCTACGCGCCCAGGGAAAGACCAAAACGTACCTCACCTCACAGAGCACCGCCGGTAAAACATTGGGTTCTGGCACTCCAGCTATGACAGCAGACTGGACTCATTGTAGAAGCCCTTGAGGGCACCCCCAACGATCCAGCGAGGCCATGCATGAGTCAAGACACCCTGCCCCAGCGACCAGGCGAAACAGCACTTGTGCTGTGGGAACGCCTGACCGGTAAGCCAGTTGAGAGCCTCAGTTTTGGTTCGGACTTAGATGGCTTTAGCCTCTACTACGCCAACAAAGAAATCAACGCGGCGATCAAGACAGGGGACGAAGCCATCGTCACCCTGCTCATACGCTCACAGATGCCCCTCTATGCCAGAGCGGCGACGTTTCCCCTCAGTGAGTACCGGAGTGGCTCAGAACGCATATCAACCATGCTGGAGGCTATGAGCGAACTGGATTCACTGTTCGCAGATTCAGCCATCGGCAGACTACATGATGAGTACCTTGACTATGCTCAAGGCTCACTGGCCTTCTACCGAAATCTGGACAGATCCGCACTCTCCGCTGAGACACTGGAGTTCGTGGCCACACAGGCGGGTGGTGTTGGCCTCGACGCTCTTCACAGCATCGACCGGCTGACCCGCCTAATGATCAAGGACGGTGTTCCGGCCCCAGCAGGGGAAGCGAAGCTTGGACGAAACATCTACGACATCGGACGTATCGAAGACCTGCTGGTTCATGCCCACCAAATACCCACGGGGTTCTCCCTGTGTGTCATCCGAGGCAAAAGCATCGCTAGTAGTTACTTCGTCATGGTGGTGCGCACCGGCTCACGCATCCTGGCGCTGACCGACAAAGGCAAGTTCGAGCACCCTCTCCAAGAAGAACGCATGCAGGCACGCAACGATCGGTTCAACGCCCAGCGTATCGATGGCAGTCACTTTCCCTATTCCCTGCTCAAGATTCAGTGGATGGACCGGGGCCGGACAGCCCTGGAGAGTGAGCCGCGCGCAACCAACCTACCCGCCGCGGCCGGACTGCCGGTCCTGGCGGACATCAGCGAGCTGGATGACCGCGAGTTGCTCTGGCTTCAGCTGTTTATCGACCAATGCCGCGCACGCTACTTCGACCAAGGCATGTCCGAGCCATTGCTCGCAACAGGTTCAATGTTGAGCCTCGGGCACAAACTTGCAGAGAGTGGTGATCAGCTCCCAGCGCTTGCTGGCCGAAAGCTGGATCTGGTTACACGCGCCAGCAAGGATCTGACGGCCGCATGGTTCTATCAAACTGAGCCACAGTGGGAAACGTGCGCCAATCCGAACCTCTGGATGGAAGATCGATTCGCCGCCGCAGTGCCCGCGGAATGCCTGTACATCCCTGAGACAGTGATACAGGCCGGCCAGCTGCAGATTGGCATGGATGGGCAAGGCGAACTGACCATGAACCACGGCGAGCCGGGCAAGGGGCTGTTCGTGGCTGAATTGAAGTCGATTGCGATGAACACTCTGGACACCCCGGAGCGCATCATCGCTGACGCCCACTACACGGCACGTCACAACCAGGTCGAAATTATCCGGGGCCTTGCAGCTGCAGACTACGCTCACCGGCAGACTCAAGTGCAGGAATGGTTCTACAAGGCCGTGGCCAAGAATCTGCCCGCGATCCTGGATGACCTACTGCTAGCCAACCATGCGCGATCCTGGATGACCTACTGCTAGCCAACCATGCACGATTCCGTCTGCCTCGTACGGAGAGTGGCCGCCCAATGATGGGCGTGAACGGCACCAACATGCGACACATTGGGTATATCTACGAGCCACCCAGCAAGCAGCACGCCCCCGACCGCCGCGACAAGGTGCGCCTGGAGCACTTCATTGGTGTCACTAACAGAGCGGCATTTCAGTGGGATTGCTACCTTCAGCCTGGGGAGCACGTGCAGGCCAATCTGTTCATCACCGTGAGTACCGACACCATCCACGACATCAAGGTCCTTACCGGCCTTTCTCTTGCAGACATCCCGGCTGAACTTCATTCCCGAGGATTGGATATCTACACGGGGAACCACATCCTCACCCGACTGGATCCTCTAAGTAGGATTCGGAACCCATGGGCAGGTCTGACACTGAGGTTCCGCTTGCCCGTCAGCTTTAAGGCATTCAAGGCCTACCGCGCGGCGCACGGGCTTACCACGCCCACTCCCGGGGCACTTGTACAATGGGGATTGGAGGGCGGCCTAGCTGCGCACACCGAAGGACTGTCGTGCTGAGTGGTCCTGCGCAGCAGCTTCACAATCAAGCGGAAAGGAGAGGCACCCCTAACCGTTTCCGCTTCAAATAAACGGTGCTTACGCTACACCCGAGGCGCTCAGCTAGAAGCCGATCGGAACAAGTGCCGAGCTGATTGATAGCGTCCTCAGTCCAGTCAAAGAACTTTTGATGCCTTAAAAGCGGTATTTTCTTCTGCTCACGCATCCGAGCTACCGCATTTTTAGTCAACCCAAATCGGACAGCGATTACTGAGTCAGACTCCTTCCCTAGTAGAGCAATTCGTTCCGGTGTCCAGAAAACGCCGGCGCTATACCTCCAGGCAGGAATGCCAAGAGCAATTCGTTTGCACCTGACAGTGTCACGCGATACACCAAGCTGTTCAGCTAAAGATTTATCGGAAGCCTCACCCAACAGTGCGATTGCCTCTGACGTCCATTCAAATCTTTTATCAGGCACTCGACCCCCGTGTGAGCTATTTAGTGGCGAATATGGGCAGCTGTGATGATAACGAAGAATCCCTTCTCGCCAACCTCACCTTTCTTTAATCCCTGAAACCCATCTTTGTCCCAGATGAGGCCTGGCAGCTCTGTCACTATCAGGGAACCGTCAGCCTGGGGACAGGCGAGGTTTGCAACCCCCTCCTGGGCTTCTAACCGCCCACTTGTTCCTCTGGAGACCCGAATATTAAGCGCACAACTACTCTCCTGTAGCTGATCCGCGACGTGGCTCGCAAGCTTAGTCATCGGGCCTTTCTCATCGCCCAAGGAACCCCAGTTCTTCACGTAGCCGTAGAGGAGATCTCCGGGAGTGCTGACGATGAAAGGGATAGGAGTGAGTGCCGGAATCTCGATCTCATTTGTTGACGCAAATGCCGGCGCTGCGAGAACCAGCAGTGCCATTCCCAAAAGTGCTTTCTTCATTTGTGAACCCTGAAACATAGGATGTGGGAGGGTGTAACTCAGTGCGCCAGTTTAACTCCCGGGCCAGCCTCATCAAGGCAAACCCTACCCTTGAAATTCTCTTTGAGGGATCGATGAATGATGTGGCTGGAGTGAAGCGGACTTTGTGTGCAGGCGGATGTGCAAATGACTCACCCTCACCGTTTATGAACTCAGTTGCCCCCCGCGCACGGAGTACCTATGGCGGCTGATGGGATGGCGTGAAAGCCGGTTCGGTAAATGGCAGCCCGCATTTGGGTTGCAAGGCATACCGCCCGACTGCAACATCCCAAAATTACTTTTTAACTGGATTGGTCAAATGAGTGTGCAGGGCAATGCAAATCCACCTCAAAGCAAGAAGGCATTGCGTCAGGTTCTCAATGCCGTCGGTTATGCCCGCGCCAGCTGGGCTGCCTACGTAGGGACTAGTTTGGTGGGTTGCGTAGGTTACGCGGTGCTGGAGCCTGTCACTAATCATATGCCGCTGATTACGTTAGCCATTACGTACATTGCTGTTCTGGGAGCATTTACGTTGGCTGATCACCTTTACTTGCAACCCTGGCACGGCTCACGAATTCTGAGATCTATCGCGGTTAAGCATGGCCCGAAAACGAGCGCCCACGTGTACGGAATGTTTGTGGACGAAGAGCCAAATAGACCCCGCATCAATATCCCCGAAATTGCTAGGCAGTACGGCGAGCGTCCATAGGCCATCGTAGCCTGGGATGGTGAAGTGAGTGGAGCCTGCTAAACGCGCGCTTGCGCCTTGAAAGGACTGATTGGACATGGAATGCACCTGCTGCAGCCACAAGACATCGATCGTCAAATACTTCCCCGATACTGGAATCGTGGCCTGCAGGGTCTGTCAGGATCTTGGCATCGACACCCCCAAACCCACCCTCCGCGGGCTGGGATTCTTGCTGCGGTCAAAATGCGAGACCTGGCCAGAGGGGCGCCTCAAGTCGAAAGCTGCTGCACTGATCGAGCACGACCGTGCCCTGCGAAACGGTTAAAAGCCATAGTTAAGGCTTCATCAGCAAAGCACCTATGACCATCTTGCGAGCAGTGCACTGTTCAGAACGGGCACATCCCGCACCACGGAGTTAAACCCACCAATGCGCCCCCCTTCACAAGACTTCATCGTATGGATGAACGCTGAGTTTTACTCGCTTTATCGCGTCGACCAGAATCAAGCCATTTCAGCGGCTAAAAATATGGTTAACCAGGTGCGGCCTGAAGATCAAGCGCAATTGAGATCGACCCTTGAAGCAATGGCTCGAAAGAACAAAGGTTTTGCCAACATTTTCAACAGGCGTGAGGCATATTTCGTTATAGGGCTGGTGTTGGCTGCAATTGGCACCTACGTCGCTGGAGGGTGGGCGGCCTGCTGCGCCGTTGTGGTCGCCACCGTGACACCTGTTGCAATGTCGTGTATCCACAGCTCCCGTAAAGCAACTGCGACAATTCAACTGATCGCAGCGCTAAAGCTTTGATCGAGCGCGGCCTATCCGCCATACCGAGGCTTGACCAGAGTCTTATCCGGAGCTTGGTGATGTTGGACGCCGACTCTGAATATCTCGAAATATCCGCTACACTATAGATTATAGTCTTTCGGATATTTGAGGATATAGCATGAGCATCAGTCAGAAACGCCCTATCTTCCAACGCCCTGCGCTTGCAGAATCTCTGGCGCGAGATGTCGCCGGTGAGTCGTTTGTCGATTATAGCTCAGGCCTGTTCCTGGCCGCGCCTCGGCGCACTGGCAAGAGCACTTTCCTCAGAAACGATTTCATCCCCGAATGTGAAAAGCGTGGCTGGCTGGCAGTGTATGTCGACCTTTGGGCCAACCGCGAAACTGACCCGGCCGAACTGATAGCTGGAGTGATCGGGTCTGCCTTGGGGGAATTCGACAGCCCTGTTAGTAAGGCTGCCAAGAAGATCGGCATCGAGAAAGTCAACCTGTTACGGACCCTCAGCTGGGATTTCACAAAGCCTCACCTGCCTGCCGGCACTACCCTTGCGAAGGCGCTGGACGTACTTCACAAGGTCTCTGGCCAATTGATCGTACTCATTATTGATGAAGCTCAGCATGCCCTAAACAGCGAGAGTGGATTGAACACCATGTTCGCCCTCAAGGCAGCACGTGATCACCTCAACAGCGGCGTGGGGGACGACGGGCTGCGCCTAGTCTTCACCGGCTCGAGTAGAGACAAGTTGGCCAACCTGGTGCTCAAGAGCAAGCAGCCCTTCTACGGTGCCAACATCACTCCATTCCCATTGCTGGGAAAAGACTTTGTCGCGTTCGCAACGGAAATCTGGAATGCCCGCCTCGCATCCAGCAATCAGTTTAGCGTTGAGGATTTAGCTGACGCATTCGACCTTGTTGGACACCGGCCTGAGATGTTGAATCAGCTCCTCACTGAGGTAAGCGTCGGTCTAGGTGAGGCCAGCAACCTTGGCGAGCTACTGCGCACAGGCGCGCTGAACCACCAAGCAGGAGTGTGGAGTGACTACGAGAGCGCCTTTAACGGGCTTTCCCCTATCCAACAAGCGGTTCTTGAGGTCATGGCTGAGCGTGCTATCAGCAAGCAGCCATTCGTGCCCTTTTCAGATCAAACATTTCAGGCCGTGAACCGTAAACTCGAATTCGCACAAGTCGACGCCAACGCCTCAACCCCGAACGTTCAGAAGGCCTTAGACGTGCTGCGGGACAAAGAGCTGGTCTGGAAGGCAAACCGCGGAGAATACGCCCTTGAGGATATCTCTATGGCTACCTGGCTTACCCGCAGTTCAATTCAGTCGTAGATGGCTGCAGGGTGACTCAGCATCGGATAGTGCGCTTAACGGCCTGCTGAAGGCCAGCTAGTGGATTGTCCTAGCCTCACTACAACCTGCTAAATTTAGGGGCTCGGACATTCAAAAAGAATGGCAATCCCCGCAGGGACTATGACTTCGATGCTCACTCATCACTTCACTATTGTTCAACTCAAGTCCCTGTACGTAAATGACGCGTGCAAGGCATTCTGGTTTTATGAAGGGCTGCACCCGTCGGATGGAATCAGGATGGGCTTGATTCCAGTTCTTGCGCTGACGTTGAATGTCGAGGGCTTGGGGCTATACCACCAAAGATATTACCGTCACGATGAGGAGATATCCCTCGCGAATTTCTTTCATGACGCCTGGATGCACAGCCGTGTGATCAATGGTATTCCAGAACGTTTATGCGTTGATAAGGATCTTATCGAATGTGCGCCGGTACTTCAGGCCCTTCGGCAAGTAGATGCTACCGGTCAGATCAAGCAAGTCGTTACCAATGCGGGTAAAACTTTCGGTCCAAGCAAGGCCCAAGCTCAGAAGCGAGCTGAAAATGCTCTTTGGTGGCACGATCTAAGTCAGAAGCCTCAGCCTGAATCAGTAGATTCACTTCTTAGAGTTATGAGTAAGAATCATGAAGACTATGAAGACTTTTGCCTAGAGGTTCACCCTTACATATCATCGAGCAAGTGGGAGGATTTCCTTCAATTCAAAGAGAAGACTCCTGTGCGTCCAATCATGCCTGTACATCCAGCCCCGTGTCGGTTGGACTTTGGCTGGGTATCGAAAAGTGCTCAGAAGGTGCCGCGTCTTTCCGAAAGACGTCAGTACAATTTAAATTTTTCTGAAAGAGACTGGATTCACTGGCTTTCGCTTCGCCACCAAGACGAGCAAGATGAATCGCCCCGGGTTTCCTAGACACTCTCCAGGCTCGCTGCGTAACGCTTTTCAAACTCTACCGGTGACAGCTGATTGTTGAAACTGTGGCGTCGTTT
>NZ_JBUZVP010000036.1:0-72288 GCF_055409485.1 Pseudomonas sp. A125 | reverse complement strand
GTGCCGAGTGGTGGGGCAAGAGCCTTTTGGTTACTTTTGGGCTCCTTTCAAAAGTGACCCGCCGTAAGGGCGGAACCCATCTAAGCCATCACCCAAATAATGGACATACCCCCAAAACGGCAGAACTTGCACCCCCCGCGCGCCCGTGAAATAGTCCACCCAAGCAAGTGCTTGGTTGGCTACCATCGGAACACCAAGGAGCGCGTCCATGTCTGTCGCTATTCGTTTGCCGCTGCAAGTCTTCTTCGACCGCGAAACCCGCCACCCCCGGCAGCGATTCCTGGTACAGCCCATCAAAGGTGGCGAGGTCCAAACCCTCACCTGGGCCGAGGTCGGCCACCAAGCCCGCTGCGCCGCCCACTGGCTGCGAGCCCGCGACCTGCCCCAGGGCTCCCACATCGCCCTGATCTCGAAGAATTGCGCCCACTGGATCATCGCCGACCTCGCCATCTGGATGGCCGGCCACGTCTCCGTGCCGCTCTACCCCAACCTCACCGCCGACTCCGTTGCCCACGTTCTGGCGCATTCCGAAGCAGCATTGGCGTTTATCGGCAAACTGGACGACTGGCCCGCCATGTCCGCTGGCGTCATGGCCGGCTTGCCCACCATCAGCCTGCCTCTGTGCCCCGAAGGAGAATTCGATTTCACTTGGGCCGACCTGCAAACCTGCTCACCGATCCAGGACAACCCCGCCCCCGCAGCATCCGATTTAGCCACCATCATCTATACCTCCGGCACCACCGGCCTGCCCAAAGGCGTGATGCACAGCTTCGGCGCCCTGGCCTTCGCGGCCATCCGCGGCACGCAATTGTTCGGCCTGGGCGAGGGCGATCGCCTGCTGTCCTACCTGCCGCTGTGCCACGTGGCCGAGCGCATGTTTGTGGAAATGGCCTCGATCTATACCGGGCAAACGGTCTTTTTCGCCGAGAGCCTCGATACTTTTCTTACAGACCTTAAGCGGGCAAGGCCGACAGCGTTGTTCGGCGTACCGCGCATCTGGACCAAGTTCCAGATGGGCGTCTACAGCAAACTCCCCGCAAGCCGCCTCGACACCCTGTTGCGCCTGCCTTTTATCGGTAAACGTGTCGGCCACAAAGTGCTCGCCGGGCTGGGCCTGGACGCTGTGCGCGTGGCGATCTCCGGTGCAGCCCCGGTGCCTGAAGCCCTGTTGCTCTGGTATCGCCGGCTCGGGCTGGACGTGCTGGAGGTGTATGGCATGACCGAAAGCTGCGGTTATTCCCACGTGTGCCGCCCCGGCCAGCAGAAACTTGGCTGGATCGGCCCTCCATGCCCGGACGTCGAAGTGCGCATCGCAGACGATGGCGAAGTGCAGGTGCGCAGCGGCGCAACCATGCTCGGTTATTTCAAGGACCCGGCAAAAACCGCCGAGACCATCACCGCCGACGGCTTCCTGCGTACCGGCGACAAGGGCGAGCAGGGCGCCGATGGTCGCTTGCGGCTGACCGGGCGGCTCAAGGAAATCTTCAAGACCAGTAAAGGCAAATACGTCGCTCCGGCGCCGATAGAGAACCGCCTCGCCGAGCATGCGCGCATCGAGCAGGTGTGCGTGGTGGGCGATGGCTTGAGCGCGCCCATGGGCCTGTGCGTGTTATCCGAAGTGGGCCTGCAAGATGCCGCAGGCCTTGGGCGCCAGGCGTTGCAGGGCAGCCTCGAACGCCTGCTGGAAGAGGTCAACCAACTGCTGGATAAACATGAGCGCTTGCGCCAACTGGTGGTGGTGAAAGACAGTTGGGCGGTGGAGAACGGTTTCCTCACGCCGACCTTGAAGATCAAGCGCAACGTGATTGAATCAGTCTACGGGTCGCAGTTCCTGGCCTGGAGCGAGCGCTCCGAGGCCGTGCTGTGGCAGGATTGAGCACTGACATAAAACCAATAAGGACCGATCAATGAGCCTGTGGCGCACCCAACCCAACATCGAACAACTCAATGCCATCCAGAAAAACACCATCGGTGAAGTGCTGGACATTCGCTTTGAAAGCGCTGACGACGAGTCCCTGACCGCCAGCATGGTGATCGACCACCGCACTCATCAACCCTACGGCCTGCTGCACGGCGGCGCGTCGGTAGTGCTGGCAGAAACCGTGGGCTCGATGGCCAGTTACCTGTGCATCGACGCCAGCAAGTTTTATTGCGTGGGGCTGGAGATCAATGCCAACCACCTGCGCGGTTTGCGCAGCGGGCGGGTAACTGCGGTGGCCAAGCCGATTCATATCGGGCGCACCACCCACGTGTGGGACATCCGCCTGACCAGCGATGAAGGCAAGGCCAGTTGCGTGTCGCGCCTGACCATGGCCGTGGTGCCGCTGGGCGAGAACCCGCCGGCTCGATAGGCGTGGCGTGAGTGTCATCATTCCTGGCAGTTACAGTCATTGCCGTGACTGCCCGGTCTGGGGAGAATCAACGCTCTGTTTATGGTGATGGATCAGGTATGTCGCAACACGTGTTTTTCGCTCACGCCAATGGCTTTCCTTCGGCGACCTACGGCAAATTGTTTGCCGCCCTGGCCCCGGAGTACGCCGTCGCGCATTTGCCGCAACACGGCCACGACCCCAGATTCCCGGTGGATGACAACTGGCAGAACCTGGTGGACGAGCTGATCCATCACCTTGAGCAACAACCCGAGCCGGTGTGGGGCGTGGGCCATTCGTTGGGTGGCGTGTTGCACTTGCATGCGGCCATGCGTTGCCCGCAGTTGTATCGCGGCGTGGTGATGCTCGATTCGCCGGTGCTGACCCTGGCCGATCGCTGGGTGATCCGCGCGGCCAAGCGCTTCGGCTTCATCGACCGGCTTACCCCGGCGGGCCGCACCCTGGGCCGTCGTGAAGAATTCGCAGACCTGGCGGCAGCCCGCCAGTATTTCGCCGGCAAAACCCTGTTTCGTGGCTTTGACCCCGAGTGTTTCGACGCTTACCTGCAGCACGGCCTGGAACCTGTGGGTGACCGCCTGCGCCTGCGCTTTGATCCGGCCACCGAGATCAGCATCTATCGCGGCGTGCCCCACACCAGCCCAGGTCAGGCCCGGCAATTGAAGGTGCCGCTGGCGGTAGTGCGCGGCCGCCAGAGCCGGGTGGTGATGCGCCACCATGCCAGCGGCGTCGGGCGCATGCCCATGGGCGAAATGCTGACCATGCCTGGCGGCCACATGTTTCCCCTCGAACGTCCACAGGACACTGCCACGTTGATCAAGAACCTGTTTGCCCGCTGGGAAGCCCGCCAACGCGAGCGCAGTTGCGCATGACCGCGCCTGTCGAAGAAGTGCGCCTGGCCTTGCCGCATATCGAGTTGGCGGCGCATCTGTTTGGCCCCGAAGACGGCCTGCCGGTCATTGCCTTGCATGGCTGGCTGGACAACGCCAACAGCTTCGCCCGCCTGGCGCCAAAGCTCACGGGCCTGCGTATTGTGGCCCTGGACATGGCGGGCCACGGTCACTCGGCTCATCGCCCTGTCGGTGCCGGTTATTCGCTGTGGGATTACGTCCACGATGTGCTGCAAGTGGCTGAACAGCTTGGTTGGAAACGTTTTGCATTACTTGGCCACTCCCTCGGCGCCATCGTTTCCCTGGTGTTGGCCGGGGCCTTGCCGGAGCGGGTGACGCACCTGGGATTGATCGACGGCGTGATCCCGCCGACCGGCACCGCCGACAACGCCGCCGAACGCCTTGGCATGGCGTTGCAGGCGCAGTTGGCCCTGCAAGACAAGCGCAAGCCGGTATACGGCACCCTCGATCGTGCCGTGGAAGCGCGCATGAAAGGCGTGGTAGCGGTGAGCCGCGAAGCCGCTGAACTGCTGGCCCAGCGCGGCCTCATGCCGGTACCGGGCGGTTATACCTGGCGCAGCGACAGCCGTCTGACCCTGGCCTCCCCCATGCGCCTGACAGAAGAACAGGCGATGGCCTTCGTGCGCCGAGTCGGCTGTCCGACACAACTGGTGGTCGCCGAAGACGGCATGTTGGCGAAACATTCCGAATTGCTTTCCGGGCTTCCATTCGAGGTGACCACGCTGCCTGGTGGCCACCATTTGCACCTGAACGACGAAGCTGGGGCTACCCTTGTTGCAGACTGTTTCAATCGGTTCTTCTCCATGCCTTGACTTGGCGGGGTCAACTGCCGAGGCTGGGCGGATCGAAAGGGAGTCAACCATGAACGATCTCAGCACCGCAGCGCACCCCAATGGCCAGGGCGCACTGATCCGATGAGTATGCCGAAAGGATTTATCCGTGTTCTGGGGCTGTGCTGTTTCAGCCCGCTGGTGTTCGCCGCCGACGTACCGGGTAGCCAGGATTTGCCCGCCGTCGCCCGTCAGGTCGACGCGCAGATCGTCGACTACCGCCCCGCCGAAGAGAAAGAACGCATCTACCCGCTGGGCTCGATCCGCAAGATCAGCGGCCAACTGCGCTATGAAGGCCAGGCCACCGCGCGCGGCCAAACCACTGCCATTACCTACGAACTGCCGCCCGAACACACCTCCAGTGCCGCCTTTACTGCCACCCGTGAAGCCTTGCAGGCCCAGGGTGCGCAATTGCTGTTCTGGTGCCAGGCCCGTGATTGCGGCGAAAGCAGCCTGTGGGCCAATGAAGTGTTTGGCAACGCCAAACTGGTGGGCGCCGACGGCCAGCAGGAATACCTGTTGCTGCGCCTGGCAGCGCCTCAGGACAACTCATTGGTTGCGCTGTACGGCATCACCCGGGGCAATCGCCGGGCATATCTGCATGTAGAGCAACTGGACGCCAGCGCACCACTGGGCGACTTGCTGCCAACCTCGGCCACGCTGCTGAGGGAACTGAAAAGCACCGGCGAGCTGGACTTTCCCAAGTTGGGCGCCGAACCTGACGCCACCTGGCTCACGCTTATTTCCCGTGGGTTGAACCTGGATGCCACCTTGCGGGTCAGTTTGACCGGGCCCACCGCCGAGGCATGGCGCCAGGGCTTGATCGATCAGGGCGTACGCGCCGCTCGCCTGGAAACCGGCACCGCCGAAGCTAAAGGCTTGCACCTGCATCTGATACGCTGACCGTTCCAGGGCGAACGGACCCGCGCCGTTCGCCTAAGCTCTTCCTCTTACAGACTTCTTTTCGAGAAACCACATGCTCAATAACGATCGCCTGCTGGTGCAGATCCTGCTGCTGGTGTTGTTTGGTGCCAGCTTCTGGGTGATGGCGCCGTTCTGGTCGGCGCTGTTCTGGGGGGCGGTGCTGGCATTTGCCAGTTGGCCGGTCATGCGCGTGCTCACGCGTTGGCTGGGCGGGCGTGAGTCCCTGGCGGCCGGAATCCTGACCCTGGTCTGGATGCTGTTAGTGGCGTTACCGCTGGTATGGCTGGGGTTTAACCTGGCCGACCATGTGCGCGATGCCGTGGGCCTGATCAAGGATATCCAGGTGGACGGCTTGCCAGAGGCGCCCACTTGGCTTGGCTCCATTCCTTTCGTCGGCGAGCGGTTGGTAGCGATGTGGAACAGCATCGACCAGCAGGGCGCGGCGCTGATGGTCACCCTCAAGCCGTACCTGGGGCAGGTTGGCAACTGGTTGCTGGCCCGCAGCGCACAGATCGGCGGTGGCATCCTGGAGCTGACCCTGAGCCTGGTGTTCGTGTTCTTTTTCTACCGGGACGGGCCGCGTCTGGCGATGTTTGTGCATCGCCTGCTGGAGCGCCTGATCGGCGAACGGGCCGGTTACTACATCGAACTGGTGGCGGGCACCGTGCAACGGGTGGTCAACGGTGTGATCGGCACTGCAGCCGCCCAAGCCTTGCTGGCGCTGATCGGCTTCTGGATTGCCGGTGTGCCGGGGGCGCTGGTGCTGGGCATCGTGACGTTCCTGCTCAGCCTGATTCCCATGGGCCCGCCGCTGATCTGGATCCCGGCCACCGCGTGGCTGGCCTGGAAGGGCGACTACACCTATGCGGTGTTTCTCGGGGTGTGGGGTACGTTCATCATCAGCGGCGTGGACAACGTGCTCAAGCCATACCTGATCAGCCGTGGCGGCAACCTGCCGCTGGTGATCGTGCTGCTGGGGGTGTTTGGCGGGTTGATTGCGTTTGGCTTCATCGGCCTGTTCATCGGCCCGACGTTGCTGGCGGTGGCGTATAGCTTGCTGACCGACTGGAGCGCCAGCCAGGCTCAGGTTCGGCGCGAAGATAAAACCGGCTGATTGGCGAAGGGTCTGAGCCAGCTCCCACATTGGCTTGGGTATGGCTCAAGCCCTGGGCAGCCACATCACTGCCGTCAGGCCACCACCATGGGTTTCCTCCAGGTTCAGCCGCCCACCGAGGCGCTCAACCGCTTCCTTGGAAATGGTCATGCCCAGGCCCACGCCGCCGGAGTTACGGTTGCGCGAGCCTTCCAGCCGATAAAACGGCTCAAACACCGCGTCACGTTTATCCGCCGCAATCCCCGGCCCATGGTCGATCACCTTGATCACCAGCGCCTGCGGGCTGTCTGCCAGTTCGATGCGCGCCGTGCCGGCATACCGCAAGGCATTGTCGATCAGGTTATTGAGGCAGGAGCGCAGGGCCATCGGTTGCACCTGCAGCGGCGTGCATGCACCACTGCATTGCACATCGGAACCCCGGTCCTGGGCGTTTTCACTCAAGGATTCCACCAGCGCCTGCACATCCAGCCAATGCCGGGTTTCGCTGGTGCGTTGCTCGTGCAGGTAGCTCAGGGTGGCGTCGAGCATGCCGATCATGTCGTCCAGGTCCTGGCGCATCTGGCCTTGCAGCTTGGTGTCTTCGATCTGTTCCAGGCGCAGCTTGAGCCGTGACAGCGGTGTGCGCAGGTCGTGGGACACGGCGCCAAGCATGCGGGCGCGCTGGGTGACCTGTTCGCGGATGCGCTTTTGCATCAGGTTGAAGGTCGACGCCGCTTGCCGCGCTTCCCGTGGGCCGGACTCATTTAATGGCGGGCTGTCCAGATCCAGGCTCAGGCGCTCGGCTGCGGCGCTCAGGCGCTGGATCGGCCGGCTGAGTAACTTGGCGCCGTACCAGGCGGCGACGATCAGCGAAATGAACTGGAAGGTCAGCGGTACCACAGGCCCCCCGAACCACGGACGACGATGCTCCTTGGGCATGGGCGTCAGGGTGCCGTCCGGTTGCTCGATAAAGGTCTCGTGGGGCGGTGGCGGCGGCGGACCGTAGTGGTGAAACCAGAAAATTGCCAGCACATGGGCCAGCACAATCGCCACCAGCAACACACCGAACAGCCGCCCGAACAGGGTGTTGAAGGCGTTGCGCATCAGCCGATATCCCGGGCGTCGAACAGGTAGCCTTCGCCGCGCACAGTCTTGATCAACTGCGGAGCCTTGGGGTCATCCCCAAGCTTTTGTCGCAGGCGCGACACCAGCAGGTCGATGCTGCGATCAAACGCCTCGATGGAGCGACCGCGTGCCGCGTCCAGCAACTGTTCGCGACTCAGCACCCGACGTGGGCGTTCGATGAATACCCACAGCAAACGGAACTCGGCGTTGGACAGCGGCACCACCAGGCCGTCGTCGGCCACCAGTTGGCGCAGCACGCTGTTGAGGCGCCAGTTGTCGAAGCGGATATTTGCGCGTTGCTCGGTGCGGTCATCACGCACCCGGCGCAGGATGGTCTGGATGCGTGCCACCAGCTCACGGGGCTCGAAGGGCTTGGACATGTAGTCGTCGGCCCCCAGTTCCAGGCCGATGATGCGGTCGGTGGGTTCGCAGCGGGCGGTGAGCATCAGGATCGGGATGTCCGATTCCGCCCGCAGCCAGCGGCACAGTGACAAACCGTCTTCGCCGGGCAGCATCAGGTCGAGCACCACCACGTCGAAGGTTTCGGCTTGCATGGCCTGGCGCATGGCGGCGCCATCGGTCACGCCGCTGGCGAGGATATTGAAGCGTGCCAGGTAATCGATCAGCAGTTCGCGGATCGGCAGGTCGTCGTCGACGATCAGCGCGCGAGTGTTCCAGCGCTTGTCGTCACCCGGGAGCGAGCCTTTTTGATCGTCATTCAGCACAGGAGTCAGGGTTTGCATGGTGCGATCATCTACCTGGTTGGCCGCCGGGCCGAAGGTCGGCGGCGAGGTTGTTGCGTTCAGCATAGGCGCCCAGCCTCGGGGCTGGAAGTTCTGTACGGCGGTTCACGTGTGCGAGGCTAATCTTTGGGGGTATTGCAGGCATGTCGGGAATGTATCGGTTTTGACACAATTGCCTGAAGGCCCGCAATCTGGCGGCTAAATCGTTAATTACCGATCATCGGATCCCGCAAACGCGCTGCTTGCGCTACAATCCGCGCCGATTTCGACTTGCCTGAGAGCCCATTCCAATGTCCGTCTGCCAGACTCCTATCATCGTCGCCCTGGATTACCCCACCCGTGACGCCGCACTGAAGCTGGCTGACCAGTTGGACCCCAAGCTGTGCCGCGTCAAGGTCGGCAAGGAACTGTTCACCAGTTGCGCTGCAGAAATTGTCGGCACTTTGCGTGACAAAGGCTTCGAGGTGTTCCTCGACCTGAAATTCCACGACATCCCTAACACCACCGCGATGGCCGTCAAGGCTGCCGCCGAAATGGGCGTGTGGATGGTCAACGTACACTGCTCCGGCGGTTTGCGCATGATGGCCGCTTGCCGTGAAGTGCTCGATCAGCGCAGCGGCCCCAAGCCGCTGTTGATTGGCGTGACCGTGCTGACCAGCATGGAACGGGAAGACCTGGCCGGCATCGGCCTGGACATCGAGCCACAGGAACAAGTGTTGCGCCTTGCCGCGCTGGCGCAAAAGGCTGGCCTGGACGGCCTGGTGTGTTCGGCGCTGGAAGCCCAGGCGCTGAAGGCGGCCCACCCGTCGCTGCAACTGGTGACCCCGGGGATTCGCCCGGCGGGCAGCGCCCAGGATGACCAGCGGCGCATCCTCACGCCGCGCCAGGCCCTGGACGCCGGTTCCGATTACCTGGTGATCGGTCGCCCGATCAGCCAGGCGGCCGACCCGGCCAAGGCACTGGCGGCGGTGGTTGCCGAGATCGCCTGACTAAAGCGGCCACGGCCTCTGTGGGGGCTGGCTTGCCTGCGATAGCATCGCCTCGGTATCACTGAAACACCGAGTCGCCTGCATCGTGGGCAAGGCTGGCTCCCACATTAATCGTGTGTGCAGAACGGTCAGCTGACTTTCAGTACCAATTTCCCAAAGTTCTCGCCGTTGAACAGCTTCATCAATGTTTCCGGGAACGTCTCCAGCCCCTCGACAATATCTTCCTTGCTCTTGAGCTTGCCCTGAGCCATCCAGCCGGCCATCTCCTGCCCGGCGGCGGCAAAATTCGCCGCGTGGTCCATCACCACGAACCCTTCCATGCGCGCACGATTGACCAGCAATGACAGGTAGTTGGCCGGCCCTTTCACGGCTTCCTTATTGTTGTACTGGCTGATGGCACCGCAGATCACCACGCGCGCTTTCAACGCCAGGCGGCTGAGTACCGCGTCGAGAATGTCTCCGCCAACGTTATCGAAATACACGTCCACACCTTTCGGGCATTCGCGCTTGAGGCCGGCATGCACGTCCTCGTTCTTGTAGTCGATGGCCGCATCAAAACCCAGCTCATCCACCAGGAACTTGCATTTGTCGGCACCGCCGGCAATGCCCACCACGCGGCAGCCCTTGATCTTGGCAATCTGCCCGGCAATGCTGCCCACCGCACCGGCCGCGCCGGAAATCACCACGGTATCGCCGGCCTTGGGTGCACCGGTGTCCAGCAGGGCGAAGTAGGCCGTCATGCCGGTCATCCCCAACGCTGATAGATAGCGCGGCAAAGGTGCCAGTTTCGGGTCGACCTTGTAGAAACCTCGCGGCTCGCCGAGGAAGTAATCCTGCACGCCCAGGGCGCCATTGACGTAATCCCCCACGGCAAATTTCGGGTTGTTCGAAGCGATCACCTTGCCTACGCCCAAGGCGCGCATGACTTCGCCGATACCTACTGGCGGAATGTAGGATTTGCCCTCGTTCATCCAGCCACGCATGGCCGGGTCCAAAGACAGGTATTCGTTGTGCACCAGCACCTGGCCGTCCTGGGGCGTGCCCACCGGCACTTCCTGGTAGGTGAAGGTGTCCCGCGTGGCAGCGCCGACCGGGCGTTTGGCGAGCAGGAATTGGCGGTTGGTCTGGGCAGTCATGGCAGGGACTCTTGAGAAGTGGACCTTGAGTGATAGACCCTTCGGGCCGCACCGGCAAGGTTCGCGGGCACTGCGAATGCCCGTCGATCCACTGTGATGATAGTGGCGCCGGTGCCGTTATCACTGCGGCTCATGGTTCGCCAACCGGGGGTTTGATAGTGCTGCCACGCCCATGGCGGCGCTGGCTAGACTGGGGTCATCCAGCCTCCCATCGAAGGACATCAGCATGAGCATGACATTTTCCGGCCAGGTCGCCCTGGTGACCGGCGCGGCCGCCGGCATCGGCCGCGCCACCGCGCTGGCGTTCGCCGCTGAAGGCTTGAAAGTCGTGGTCGCCGACCTGGATGTGGCGGGCGGCGAGGGCACCGTGGCGCTGATTCATCAGGCCGGTGGCGAAGCGGTGTTTGTGCGCTGCAATGTCACCCTTGAGGCAGATGTACAGCAGTTGATGCAGCACACCGTGGCCGCCTATGGCCGCCTGGACTACGCGTTCAACAATGCCGGGATCGAGATCGAGAAGGGCAAGTTGGCCGACGGCAGCCTGGACGAGTTCGACGCAATCATGGGCGTCAACGTCAAGGGTGTGTGGTTGTGCATGAAGTATCAATTGCCGTTGCTGCTTGCTCAGGGCGGTGGTGCCATCGTCAACACCGCGTCGGTGGCTGGCCTCGGGGCCGCGCCGAAGATGAGTATCTACGCCGCGTCCAAGCACGCGGTGATCGGCCTGACCAAATCGGCGGCGATCGAGTACGCGAAAAAGAAAATTCGCGTCAACGCAGTATGCCCGGCAGTGATCGACACCGATATGTTCCGCCGTGCCTATGAGGCCGACCCGCGCAAAGCCGAATTTGCTGCCGCCATGCACCCGGTCGGGCGTATCGGCAAGGTCGAGGAAATCGCCAGCGCCGTGCTTTATCTGTGCAGCGACGGTGCGGCATTTACCACAGGCCAGGCATTGGCGGTGGACGGTGGTGCAACGGCGATTTAGGAACTGGCGCTGATACCATTCAGAAAAGCGTTGGAGGCGCTGTGAGGCTTTTCCGCAGGTGGCCAGATGCCTTGGTTGAATGTGTATCAGTAGGTAAATAATTCAATTAAATCAATGATTTAATAAATGTTCACCACGGCTGTCATCGAGCTTCTGTG
Organism: Pseudomonas sp. A125; assembly: GCF_055409485.1. Classification (NCBI taxonomy): domain Bacteria; kingdom Pseudomonadati; phylum Pseudomonadota; class Gammaproteobacteria; order Pseudomonadales; family Pseudomonadaceae; genus Pseudomonas; species Pseudomonas sp. A125. Next base: position 61,004 of record NZ_JBUZVP010000036.1, on the reverse strand, counting down.
CTTAACTGGTTTGGGTTAAATGACAACAGTTTAAGTGAGTGGCTCATGGATTTAGGGATCGATCGACAAGCCCTTGTACCGGTGGTGCAGCAAATCGTCAGCGCGTTGGCCGCCTGGATTCGCGAGAGCGGGGCCAGCCCGGGGACGCGGTTGCCCTCGGTGCGGCAACTGGCCCGCGACAACCTGCTCAGTCAGTCCAGCGTCATTGAGGCGTTCGAGCGGATGGTTGCCCAGGGCGTGCTGGCCTCCAGGCACGGTGCGGGTTTCTTCGTGGCCGAGCCTTGCACCGTCAAAGGTCCGAGTAGCGAAAACCAATGGTATGAGGGGGCCGAGTCCGGGTGGGGCGTGTTCACCGACAATCAACTGGGTGAGTTGAAGCTGGGGTGCGGTTGGCTGCCGGACACCTGGCGCGAGAGCGATGACATCAGCTACGCGATTCGTGAAGTCACCCGTACTGATACTGCCGCCGTCTTTAACTACAGCACCCCGCTGGGCTTACCGGCCCTGCGCGAACAGTTGCTCAAGCGCCTGTCCCACATCCACGTTGCAACCCAGGTCGACCATATCCTCACCACCCAGGGCGCAAGTCACGCCCAGGACCTGCTGATACGTACGCTGCTCAAGGCCGGCGACACCGTGGTGGTAGAAAGCCCAGGGTACGGCAACCTCTACCGTTTACTGGCGTTCCACGGCATCAAGCTGCTGGAAGTACCGCGCACACGTGGCGGCCCGGACATGCCTGCACTGGAGGCGCTGTTACGCGCGCACCGGCCCAAGTGCCTGTTCATTAACAGCCTGTATCACAACCCGACCGGTACCAGCCTGTCCTTGCCGGTGGCCGAGCGTTTGTTGCAACTGGCCCATTCCCAGGGCTTTTTCATTGTCGAGGAAGACGTCTTCGGCGACCTGCAACCTGCCACGTGCACCCGGCTGTCGGCGTTGCCCCACGAGGACCGGGTGATCTATATCTCGAGCTTCTCCAAGACCCTCAGCAGCGCCTTGCGCGTGGGGTATCTAACGGCCAGCGGGGCGATCATTGCGCAACTGGCCAGGGTCAAGACCCTGACCGGCATCGGCACGTCGCGGTTTGCCGAGGCGGTGGTGGCGACGTTGCTGGCCAACGGCACCTACCGCAAGTGGGTGCACCGCCTGCGCCGACGCCTGGGCGCGGAAATGGCCATGACCCTGCAGGTGCTGGAAGACGAGGAGTGGGAGGTGTTTGCGGTGCCGGCGGGTGGCATGTTCCTGTGGGCGCGCCCTGGCGTGGGTGACTGCTCGACGTTGCAGGCACGGGCTCGTCGGCTGGGGGTATTGCTGTCGCCGGGGGCGCTTTTCAGCCCGACGGGCGAACACAGCGACTGGCTGCGCATCAACGTAGCCTATGCTGCTGATCGGCGCGCCCTCGCGCTGTTCAAGGCAATGGGTCCGGCAGGATCGACCTCTACCATTCTGAAAACGACGAGGATGTAGCTTTTTGCCATTATTGTGGCGCCAAACGCTTGTGTTCAATGCCCCGGGGTTGCGAATCTCGTTGCATCGAAACCGGGCTTGATGGCATTCGCCATTGCAAGAGGACTCAAGTGCAATGATTTCTGCCGTGCAACGACGTTTTGCCAACCTGGGTATGGCAAAAAAACTGGGCTTGGGCTTTGCCTTGGTGCTGCTGTTGACGGCACTGGTGGCGGCGATTGGCGTGTGGTCGCTGCAAACCGTCGGCCAGCGCTTCGAGGGCCTTAAAGCCATGTCGGCGCTTAACAGTGGCCTGCTCAAGGTGCGCTTGATCGAGCAGGACTACGCGCTGCATGCCGACCCCAAGTCGGTCGACGCCTTGCACGAAAGCGTCGACGGGTTGGCTGCCCAGGCCGCTACTCTCAAGGCGCAGTCGGCCACCAACGTTGCGGTGATGACCGACGTAGAGCAGGCGCTGGCGGCGTATCGCAAGGCATTCGACGAGTTTGTCGAACTGACCCAGACCAAAGACCTGGCACTGGAAATGGCCAGTTGGTCGGTCTCCAGTGTCGCCAACAACCTCGACGTGTTGCAGGCCGGGCTGGCGGACGACGGTGCCTATGGCCTCAAGGAAAGCCAGGGCAAGGAAGGCGCCGAATTTATCGAGCAGGCGGGGCAGGTCAGCCAGGTATCGCGCCTGATGCTGCAAGCCATGAACGAAGCGCACGTGCGCCTGGACCAGAGCCGCAAGGGCGATGACGAGAACGCCGAGCAAGGCAAGATCGAACAGGCCGACCAGGCCCTGGCCCAGGTTGAACAGCTGAAAACCGCAGTCAAGGACCCAGGCTACCAAACCGTACTTAACGAGGTGTCCGGGCATATCGCGGCCTTCAGCGAAAAACTCGGCGAGTACACCGGGCTGCTGGCCCAGGAAAAGGTGGTCTACAAGCAACTGCACGAGCGTGCCGCCGAGGTGGTGACACGGGTCAATCAGGCCTACGACGCAGAAGACCTGTCGATGCAGGCGCAGTTGAAGAAAAGCGCGTTGCTGATCATCGGCTCTTCAGCCCTGGCGCTGCTGATGGGGTTGATTGCGGCCTGGATCATTACCCGGTTGATCGTTGCACCGCTGCGCAGCGTAATTGCGGTGGCCCAGCAAATTGCCGCCGGCGATCTCAGCGGGCGCATGGACGTCAGCCGCCGGGACGAGATGGGCCAGTTGATGCTGGCGATGCAACAGATGAGCAGTGGCCTGAGCAGTATGGTCAGCGGGTTGCAGGCGGGTATCGAGCAACTCGCCAGCTCTGCCCATTCGTTGTCCAGTGTGACCGAGCAGACCAACATTGAGGTCAGCAGCCAGAAGGAAGAGACCGAGCAAGTAGCCACGGCCATGAACCAGATGACCGCCACCGTGCACGACGTGGCGCGCAATGCCGAGGAAGCGGCCCAGGCTGCGCAGACGGCAGATGACAAGGTCGACAGCGGTCAGCAGGTGGTGCGCCAGAGCTTGCAGCGTATCGAGTTGCTGGCCAGTTCCGCCACCTCTGCCAGTACCAGCATCGAAAGCCTGAGCGCCGAAATCCAGAATATCGGCACGGTGCTTGGGGTGATCAAAAGCGTGGCCGAGCAAACCAACTTGCTCGCCCTGAATGCCGCAATCGAGGCGGCACGGGCAGGTGAGCAGGGCCGGGGTTTTGCGGTGGTGGCGGATGAGGTTCGGGCGCTGGCCAAGCGTACCCGGCAATCGACCGAAGAAATCGAACGGTTGGTCAGTACGTTGCGCAGTGCTGCGCAGTCTTCAGTGCAGCAGATCAAGCAGAGCGGTGAGTTGGTGAAGCTGGCGGTCAGTGATGCCCTGGAAACTGAAAGCGCCCTGGGCAGCATTGCGGCGGCGGTGTCGCTGATCCAGCAGATGAACCAGCAGATCGCCGCGGCGGCAGAAGAGCAAAGCTCGGTGGCCGAGGAGATCAATCGCAGCGTTACCAGCATTCGTGCGAGTGCCGATCAATCGGCGTTGAGCATGCAAGGCAATGCGGCGTCGAGCATTGAGCTGGCACAGTTGGGTACGGAGCTTAAAGGCATGGTTGGGCACTTTCGCCTTTGATCACCGCAGGCTTGCGGTGATCAAAGGGCAGGGCGCTCAGGCGTTGTTGGCCAGGAAGGTCAGCAGGGCTTCGTTGACGAAGTCGGGGTTTTCCCGGCTGGAGATATGCCCGGCGTCCGGAATCAACGTCAGCATGCAGCCCATCAAGGCCGCCATTTCTTCTGATTCAGCCGGTGGCCTTGGCTTGTCTTGCTCCCCACACAGTACCAGGGTGGTGTCGGCGTCGAGGCGTGAAAGCTGTTCCAGCACATCGTCGCGGCTGAAGATAATCCGGCCCAGGGGCACGATGCTTTGCAGCAGGCGCTCTTTGGGGAAGGCTTTCAGTGCGTTGCGAAAGCCTTGGTACAGGGCCGATTCCCGATCGATGCCAGGGCGGAAAAAGATCGGCGCAACCACATCCAGCAGTGGCTCGGGAATCGCTCCGGCGTCTTCGATCATCTTGAACAGCGAAAAATAGTACTGGCGAGTGGCTTCAGGCTCGGCACCCAAGTGGGTGTCCATCAGCACCAGGCTGTTGATTCGCTCAGGTGCCAGCAATGCCAGGCGTGCGCCCCACATGCCGCCGACCGACAAACCGACGAGGTTTACCTGAGCAATGTCCAACTGATCCAGCAGGGCCAGGTGCTGGCGCGCCAGGTCGTCCAGCGAAGCGGTGTTCGCAGGCAATGCGCCGGACTCGCCGTGGCCCCATAACTCGGGGACGATCACCCGGTACTGTTGCGAAAGGGCTTCGATCTGCGGCGCCCACATCTGGCTGTCCCACAGGTAGCTGGAACCGAGGAGAACGGCCGGGCCGGTGCCCTGGTCGAGGTAGTGCAGCGGTTGTCCATCGATAAGCGCGACAGGCATGCAGGAGCCCTTTTCGTTAACGGAGAGAGGGAGCCTTTTTTACGCTATTCGGCGGGAGGGGGATAGGTACAGAGTGATGGCATGTGGCGAGCGGGTTGACCGCCCACCACAATGGCAGGGGATCAGTCGTAGATAGCTTTCTTCTTCCAGTCTGCATCTGCATCCACCACTTTCAAGCCTTCGGTCAATTCATTGACCTCGTCTTCGGCCGGCTGGATGTTGGTCAGCACCATGGAGTTGGCACGCGCCAGTTGTTTTTCGAGCAATTGCAGCTGCTGGCTATACACCACCGGCTCCGGCTGTTTGCGCAGGTACTGCACGCCGCGCTCGAACGCCAGGCGTGCCTGGCCCGGCTGGCCTTGTTGCAGCGCGTGCTGGCCGAGGTTGTTGAAGAACTCGATGTGCAGCAGCACCAGGATGTGGCGGATTTCCTTGATCCAGTGCTTGGCTTCATTGGTCGGCAGGAAACCGTCCTGGGCCGCACGGGTCACTTGGCCATGCAACGCTTCCAGAAGGAACCGCACGTCCTTGGCCTTGGCTTCGGTCTGGATCGGGCCGGGCGGGTTGTTCACCGGAATTGATTCGCCCTGCGCCACGAGCGCGTTGAGCTCAACAATACGTGCCTTGAGCGACGCATTGGACTTGTCCAGGTTCAACAGGCGCTGATTGACGTTGAGCTCCAGGCGGGTCAGCAGCAACTTGAGTCGCGGCGTCATCAACTGGCCTGGGAAGGTCTCGGTGATTTCGCCGCAGCGACGCAGCCGGTCATTGAGTTCGATCCGGGTCCGGTTTTTTTCCAGCTTATTGTTTTCCACCACGTGGTTCATGTAGCCAATGGCGATCAGTATTACGATCCCGGCTATTACCAGCAGGGTGATCATGAGTGGTGTCACCGGTGTGACCTCTTTATGGGGTTTGCGTTGAAGTGTAGTGACTGGGGCACTGGCCGGATAGGACTGAGCGACCAGTAGCGCCAGTTGTTTCTTCTATATAGGTAGGCAGTCCCTGCGTAGATGCACATTGCCATCATTTGCCACTGCGAACTATAGCGCCTTGTGGAACGCCAGAATATAGGCGTCAAAGCCTGGACGGCGAGAAACCCTTGCAAGTCCCGTAAACCACGGCGAAGTCATTGATTTAAATAAATTTATCCTTGGGGGTTGACGACCTCCCAATCCATCCATAGAATGCGCGCCACTTACAGCGTAAAGCACACAGCGAAACGCGGTAGGGAGTGAATGTTGTACGTGTGTCCCCTTCGTCTAGTGGCCTAGGACACCGCCCTTTCACGGCGGTAACAGGGGTTCGAGTCCCCTAGGGGACGCCATATGCGGGAATAGCTCAGTTGGTAGAGCACGACCTTGCCAAGGTCGGGGTCGCGAGTTCGAGTCTCGTTTCCCGCTCCAATTTTTAAGCAGTGTTGCTCTCGGGCGGCACTGAGTGAAACCAGGACCAAGTCTTCGGACGAGGCCTCTGGGCACTGAAGCACACACCATGTGTTTCAGTAGCGTGTCCCCTTCGTCTAGTGGCCTAGGACACCGCCCTTTCACGGCGGTAACAGGGGTTCGAGTCCCCTAGGGGACGCCATTTGCGGGAATAGCTCAGTTGGTAGAGCACGACCTTGCCAAGGTCGGGGTCGCGAGTTCGAGTCTCGTTTCCCGCTCCATATTCAACAAAAACGCCGATCAGCAATGATCGGCGTTTTTGTTTGTGCGGTTTTTGTGGGCCGTGGCGCAACGCCTCTACCCACGTTGCGCCTGGACCGCTAGAAGTTATCCATCGCGTTGCACATCGACAGTCTTCCCGACGGCGTCGGTTCAATCGGGTTCCACCGTTCAGCGCCCTTCGGCAGTTCCGCCAGCTCGAACGCACAACTGCGGGACGAGGACACGCGCACCATGTAGTCCATGCCGGGCTGGGGGATAAAAGTCATGGTGTTGAAACATTGCCTGCCACCTTGCGGCAGCCCAAGGTAGTGAAAGGCAATGGGCGTGTTCGCCGGAATCACCAGTTCGGACGACACCGCACCGTCCCACGTATAAATCGGCCCTGGCATACCCAGGGTTGCGCCATTGCGGTCGGCGAAACCGGATTTGGCGGACACCATCACCCCCGCGCCCGGGACATTCCAGTCCAGGCAATCACGCCCTGGCACCGCGCGCACCATGCCGTCGCTGATAATGCGCAAGCGCGCCGTCTCGGCGGACTGCGGCGCCGTATAGGCAGTGTTGAGGGAGCGCACGTTATACACCTGGCCACAGCCAGTGAGCAGTACCAGAAACAGGGCAGGAATTACTCGTAAAGTACTCATGGCTGGCGGCAGTTCTGGCTGACCGACAGATGCGGCGCGGGCTCATGGCTGACCATCTGCAAGCCGTCGGCGCCCTGGAAGATAAAATAGGTGCTGCGACAATCCCTGAACGTCTGCGAGTAACCCTCAGCCCGCAATCCCTGCCCGTCGATCTTCCTGGTCACCGTATTGTCGCGGCTGACCACGGCAAGTACATGCTCATAGCTGTCGCCCATCTTCACCCCCGGTACACCGGTGGAGGTCATGGAATTGGCACAACCTGTGAGCCCGATGACAGCCCAAAGCAGCGCGGCTCCGTACAGTCCATTGCGTGTGTTGTTCATCCCTGCTCTCCATCCCTGAGTATTGATCGGCGACTACGCAGGGTTGGTCAACGCAAAGGCGAAAAAGTGCAGCGTGGATATCTGGCAATGTGACATTGCCCGCAAAGTCATACCGTTTGCGGGCAACGGTTCAAGGCTTGCCCGGGTGTGGCTGTGGGTACTCGCTCGTCACTTCCAGCGCTTTGGCATAGGGCCCATCCCACAGTTGCTCGTGCAAATCTCCCACGCGCTTGGCCATCGCCTCACTGCGCATCACCACTTCCAGATTGCGCGAGTTATCCAGGTAGCCGCCCAGCCAGTTACTCGTCCCCACCCACGCCACTTGCCCGTCAATCTCCAGGGTCTTGCTGTGAATCACCCGCGCATAAGGAATAAATCCTTGCCTGGCCTCGGGCAGCGTGACGATCTTGACCTCGACATTCGGCAGTACGGCCAGGCTTTTCAGGTACGGCAATTCCAGCGCTTCGGTGTTCCAGTTGGACACCATCAACTTGATCGACACCCCACGCGCGGCCGCCGCACGCACTGCGTTGTCGATTACTGCGTAATAAGGCCGGGTTCTGTCAGGTCCATAGGACAGCGGCGCGTAGTCCAGCAGTTGTACGCGCACTTCCTTTTTCGCCTCGCCCAGCAGGCGTGGCAGTTCCAATTGTGAATCACCCACACCCGGCGGGTTGTAGCGTTGGGGGCTGGCTACCAGGTAGTTGCCGGTGCGCGGCGGTGTAGCGCCTGTGGCGGGCAGGGCGACAGGCTTGTTGCCGGCCAACGCTGCCTGGGCCTGCCAGTCTTGTTCAAAAATGGCCTGGGTCTGGGCGACGACGGTTGCATCACTGATCAACAGCCCGGTTTCGTGGATATGCTCCAGCGAACGCCAGTCGAAGTTCTGGCTGCCGATAAACGCCTGCTTGCCGTCCACCACCATGTATTTGGCGTGGATGATCCCGCCACTCAGCTTGCCGTACGGCAGGATGCGAAAGGTCAGGTTGGGGATCGCCCGCAGCCGGTCCAGCGTGGAAGCTTCCGACAGCCGCACGCCTTTTTCTTCCAGCAGGAAGCGAATTTTCACCCCACGTTTGCCGGCGGCTTCCAGGTGTTCAATCACCTTGTCCATCACCGAGCCAGGATGGTCGGCCGCGTAGAACTGGCCGATGTCGATGCGGCTTTTCGCGCCGTCGAACAGCTGGATCCACACGGGGCCGGGCTGGCGCAAATCGGCGGTGCCAAGTTGGGTGTCCACTGGCACGGTGTGTACCAACTCAAACCCCGGAATTGAAAAGTCCGCCTGGGCAAGCGGACTGAGGAGCAGGCCTGCAAGGCCGGCGATACGTAATTTCAGCGATATGGACATAGGCGTCTCATCGGGCAGAAAAAGGGCGGGCGCATGATGCGCCCGCCCCGGGAAGGTCACGCAGTGCGGCTTTGCAGCGGTGTCGGTACCAGGTGCGGCACTTCACCCTGCACGCGGGCACCGGTTGCGGCGCGGATCAGCAGGATCTTCAGTTGGTCGTTGATGCGCTCCAGGCTGTCCTGGAAGAAGTTGTGGAACACCACGCAGAACAGCGCGATGGCGATACCCAAACCCGTGGCGAACAAGGCCGTACCGATGCCACCGGAAATCTGCCCCGGGTCGGACACGCCCGCGGTTGCCAGGGCCTTGAAGGTGTCGATGATGCCGAGGATGGTGCCCAGCAAGCCCAGCAATGGGGCGGCCGTAGTGATGGTTTCGATGATCCACAGGCTGCGGGACAGCGGCGCACGGGTCTTGAGGTACTGGGTTTCGATTTCGTCGTCCAGGTCCTTGCGCGAACCATGGGAAGCCTTCTGCGCCAGGATCGGCAACACCATGCCAAGCGGCAGGCTGTCACGGCGGGTCAGGCTTTGCGGCAGGTCGCGCTCGCTGTGCACGTGGGCGCCGAGCACTTCAGTCAGTGCGCGGGCCTGGCGACGCACGTAGGCGAAGTAAATGCCGCGTTCGATGGTGATGAAGATCGCAATCGCCAGCGCGGCGTACATCACATAAAAGGTAATTTGGTGAAGCAGGTCCATGTCCATGATCGTAAGCCTCGCAGTTAGAAATTCGCTTCCAGGGAAACCGTGACGGTACGGTCCAGGCCAACGATGTAAGCCGGGTCGCCGTCGCGGAAACCGCTGTAGCTCGCCGAGTTGGTCTTGGTGGTGTACACGCCGTCCAGGTACTTCTTGTCAAACAGGTTGTCGACGTTCAGGCGCAGGGTTGCGTCCTTGACCACCTTCTTGTCCACCGGCAGGTAGATACCGGCGCCGAGGTTGAAAATGGTGCGCGCCGAGATGGCCTCATCGTTGGTCAGGTCGCCATAGAGTTTGCTGGTGAACTTGCCGCCGAAGGTGCCGTAGAAGCGTCCGTCGTCATACCCGATGTTGGCTGCCAGCATGTTCTTCGGCACGTTGGCGAACTGCTTGCCGCTGGTGGGCAATACGATCGGCTTGCCGGCGCTGTACACCGTCAGGTCGTCCTGCTGTTCGGAACTGGTGTAGGTGTAGGAGGTGTAGTAGTTGAAGTTGTGCGCCAGCTTGCCGCTCCACTCCAGCTCCAGGCCTTTGTTGATGACGGTGCCGGCGTTGATGTCGGCCGAATCACCGTTGCTGTCCAGAGAGGTGAGCTGGCGATTTTTGAACTGCATGTAGAACAGGGTGGCGGCGAGGGTGCTGTCTTCGCCGGTGTAGCGCCAACCCAGTTCCTGGTTCCAGCTGAGTTCCGGCTTGGAGTCGAGGGAGCCGACGCCTTTGTCGTACAGCACGTAGTTTTGCGGTATGCGCATGTTGCGCGACAGGCTGTAGAACAACTGGTCACGCTCGTCGATCTGGTATTTCAGGCCGGCGTTGGGCAGCAATTTGTTGTAGGTCTGGCTGGCCTTGCCCGGTTGCTCGGTGAGGCTGCCGTGGTTGGTGCCCTCACGCTCGACATTCATGAAGGCCAGGCCGCCTATCAGCGTCCAGTCCGAGTTGATATACCAGGTGTCCTGGGCCCAGACTTTTTGCGCCGGGGTCACGGTGTATCGGTCGCGGCCCTGTACCGTGTTGCCGTTGGCGTCGACCACGGAATTGCCGTCCGGCCAGGTGTCGCTTGGCTTGCCGGTGTTCTTGAGGGCAATGAACGGTTGGGTCTGGCTTTGGCGGGCGCGTTCGTACCAGTAGCCGAACTGCAGGCTGTGGTCGCCCAGGTCCCAGTTCAGCTTGGTGGTGATGCCTGGGCGCCAGGTCTGGGTGCGCGAAGGGCGGTAGTAGACGCCGGTGGTGGAGGAGCCGTCGGCGTTGTATTGGGCCTGCGTCGGCAGGTTGCCAAGGTCGAAAACGCCGCCCTTGTTCGAACCGCTGTTCAGCGCGTACGCGGAGGAGCCCACGCCGCTGCCGTTGCCGTAGTAGTAATACGGGATCACCGAGAGGGACAGGTTGTCGCTCAACTTGTACTGGGTGTTGAGCACGGCTGTGAAGGTCTGGAACGGGTTCTGCGCCAGGTCGTAGTAGCTGCTGACCTTGCCATTGGCGCCCACGGCCGGTGTTGCCGGGTATGGGTCGTACTTACGGCCGTATTGCTGGAATTGCGACTTGGTCAGTTGGCTATAACTGTTGTTGTCCTGCTCGTGGTATTTGAGGATCAGGTTGGCGGTGTTACCGTTGCCGGCGTCGAAGAAGCTGTTCCACTCCACCTTGTCCGCCCGCACGGCACCCGAGCCGCGCCACATCTGGCCTTCGGTGTGGGAGGCCGACAGCCAGTTGCTCAAGCCGTTGACTTCGCCGGTGTTCAGGCGTGCGAAGGTCTTGAAGGTGCCGTTGCTGCCCGCTACCTGTTTGACGAAGGCACCGGTTTCCTTGGTGGGGCGAATGGTCACGATACCAATATTGCCGCCGCTGGAACCGATGTGCGGGCCGTCGGCTTCCGACGAGCCTTGGGTGACGAAAATCTGGTCGATGTTTTCCGGGTCGCCCAACAGGTTGGAATACAGCGCGTAGTTGCCGGAGTCGTTGATCGGCATGCCGTCCACCGACATGCCCACCTGGTCGGAGTTCATGCCGCGCATGGTGAAGCGGAAACCCGAGAGGCCGGTGTTGTCTTCGCTGGAGATGTTCAGCCCCGGGGTGTACTTGAGCTTGTCGATCGCGTTGCCGGTGGCCGTCTGTTTATCCAGCGCTTCCTTGGTGATGGTCGAGCGGCCCTTGGCGCTCTCTTCCTGCACCATGTAACCGCCACCTGCCGTGGCCTTCCCCTGTACCCCAATGGTGCCGACGTCACTGTCGTTCGTGTCGGCCATGACCATCCCATGGCCCATACTCGCGGCAACAAGTGCCAGATGAATGCGCGTGAACCTCATCAGTGTCGTCCCGGTGTTAGGTGCTTATTGCACGCTGTAGTTGAAGGTGGCGGTGAAGCGCTGCTCGTTACGTCCGCCGAAGGCTTGTTCGGGGAACGGTTTCACCTGCTTGATACGGCGCAGGCTGTTGGTGGCGGCCCGGTTGAGCAGCATGCTCGGCCCCGGGGTCTGGATCCCGGAGTCGAGGACGCGGCCTTGGCGGTCCACCATTAACCAGACCACCACCTCGCCACTGGGACGTTCGAGAGACGCCTGGCGCCCGGTGGGGTATTGCTTGTACGTGTCCAACTCGTTGCGCAAACCCTTGAGGTAGCCGCCTTCCAGGGCCTGGCCGTCGACTTTCGGCGGCGCGGGCGGGGCGGCGGGTGCCGGCGTGGGTGCGGCAACGGCCTGCATCGGCTTGGCGGCGACCGGGGCTGGCGCAGGCGTTGGCGTTGGCTTAGTGGCCACCGGCTTGGGCACGGGTTTTGGCTTGGGCTCAGGTTTTGGCAATGGCTTGGGCACGGGCTTGGGTGGAGGCGGTGGTGGGGCCGGCTCGGCCTCTTCGTCCTCGATCACCGGCGGTGGCGGCTCTTGCTCCACCGCCGGTTCTGGCACCACTTCCGGCTCGGGCTCGACCAACGCGAGTTCAACCGCCGACTCGTCGTACGTAGGCTGGATCTTCAAGGGTTGGGACTGGATACCCAGTGCAATCAGCACCAGGGCGATCAGGGCCGGGACACTGCCCAGCAGCCGACGCGCACGAAACAAGGCATACATGATCAGGACTTTTTCGTGGCGATGGAGACGGAGGTAAAGCCACCCATGCGCAGGGTGTCCATCACCTCGACCAGGCGCGATACTTCCACGCCTTTGTCGCTGTTGACGATGATCGTCGACTTGGTGTCGGGCTTCTCGGCGGCCTTGAGTGCAGGCACCAACGCGTCGACGGCCAGGTCCTTGCCATCGAGTTGCAACTGGCCTTCCAGGCCCAGGGTCAGGATGAATTTATTCTGCGGCTTGAGCTGCTGTGAACTGCTGGCGCTCGGCAGTTGAGTCTTCATGCCCAGGGCCGGAATCACGTTCAAACTCACCAGTACAAAAAACACCAACAGGAACATCATCACGTCGATCATCGGGATCAGTTCGATGTGTGCCTTGCGCTTTTTGGGTTCATCCCAAGTTCTCATTCCGCTACCCCGCAGTTGATTAGGGGCGACACGCTAGCAACCAAAAATGACCGAATGGTTAACTTTAATTTAAGGTTTTAAGGCTCTAGGACGGGTCTTACAGACGACTGCCCGGTCTCTTTTGCTACGTAATGAAACTGACACGGTGTGCGTACATTCTTGGAGAATTTATTTCGCGAGTCTCCCCGCATGAGCACTGCACTGCCGAATTTATCTACCCCGCGCTTGCTGTTGAGGGCGCTGCAAAAGGATCAGGCCGAGACGCTTTGCACGCTCGCCAACGGGCCGCTGATTGCCGATAACACCGCAGCGATTCCGTCGCCTTACACGTTGGAAACGGCACTGACGTTTATTGAGGGCTTGGAAGAAAAATACCGCACTGGTCTGTTGAACCTCGGCATGCATCTGCGTGACACGGATGAGCTGATCGGCATTGTCAGCCTCAGAGTTTCTTCGGCCCATCACTACGGGCATCTGGGCGGTTGGGTGGCGGCGCACTGTCGCAATCTGGGGTATGCAGCCGAAGCGGCCACCGCAGTGATGGACTTTGGTTTTGCACAACTGGAACTGCATCGTGTCGGTAGTCAGTGCTTCAGCCGCAACAAGGAGTCGGCGCGGGTCATGCAGAAAATCGGCCTGCGTTACGAAGGCTGCATGCGCGGCGCGTTTCTGAAGAACGGGGTGCATGAAGACATGCTGGTGTTCGGGCAGGTGCGGGAAGACTGGAAGGAGCGCGGTTGATGAGCGTGAATCACGACCGCCGTCGAATACTGAGCGGGTTGGCGGTTGCCACCGCGTTTTCGATCCTGAGCCCGTTCGCCCGCAGTGCCGGTGTCGACTATCCCTTTACCCTGGGCGTGGCTTCAGGTGACCCCTTGCCGGATGGGTTCGTGATCTGGACGCGCCTTGCGCCGTTGTTCAATGCCGCCGACGGTAGCGGCGGCTTGAGCCGGGCGGTGCCGGTACGTTGGAAGGTGGCCAGCGATGCGGCGATGACACGCGTGGTACGCCAGGGCGAGGTAATCGCCAACGAGCGTTTTGCCCATTCAGTGCATGTGGAAGTCGCCGGGCTGGAAGCGGGTCGACCGTACTGGTATCAGTTTGAAGGGCTTGGTGCACAAAGCCCGGTGGGGCAGTCGCGCACCGCACCGGCGGCACATGCCATGGCGTCAGCCAGGCTGGGGTTTGTCTCCTGTTCCCATTGGGAGCAAGGCTACTTCAGCGCCTACCGCCATTTGGCCGCAGAGCAACCGGATATGGTGTTTTTCCTCGGCGATTACATTTATGAATATTCCTACGCCGAGGGCTCGAGCAAGATTATTCGCCCCCACGGCAGTGGCGAGGCCTCGGACCTTGCCGGGTATCGCAACCGCTATGCCCTGTACAAGACCGATCCGGATTTGCAGGCGTTACACGCGGCCGCGCCCAGTGTGGCGACTTGGGATGATCATGAAGTGCAAAACGACTACGCCAACCAGTGGTCCCAGGATGCCCATGTTCCGGTAGCGGCGTTTCTCAAGCGTCGCGCGGCGGCGTACCAGGCGTTTTATGAGCATATGCCGTTACGGGCCAGTAGCTTGCCCCGTGGGCCCGACATGCGTATCTATCGGCAGCTGGACTACGGCCGGTTGGCGCGTTTTCACGTGTTGGACGGTCGACAGTATCGCTCCGAGCAGCCGTGTATTACGGCCAACGGCAGTCATAAGGGACATGTTGCCGATGACAGCTGCGTTGATCTGCGCAATCCCCAGCGCACCATGCTTGGCTGGGAGCAGGAAGCGTGGCTGGACAAGAGCTTTGCGCACTCTACGGCACAGTGGAACGTGATCGCCCAGGATTTGCTGGTGGCGCCGCTTACCCAGCGCAACCCGCAAAGTCAGGCGTTGGGTCGTTGGACCGATGGTTGGGACGGCTACATGGCGACGCGTGAGCGGGTACTGGCGTCTATCGAGCGCAGGCGCTTGAGCAACCCGGTGTTCTGGGGCGGTGATATTCATTCGTTCTGGACCACCGACCTGCATGCCGACGCCAATGACCCGCAGTCCAGGGTGATTGCTACCGAGTTTGTCGGCACCTCGGTGACCTCCGACGGGCCACCGTTTGACGCCTTCAACTCGATACTGCCGCTCAACCCCCATGTGAAGTTTTTCGACAGCCGCCAGCGCGGCTATGTCTCAGTGGCGCTTGAGGAGAAGAGCATGCTGACAAACTTCAGGGTGATTTCCGATCCACGGGACCCGAATGCCAGCGTCTCGACCCTCAAGTCGTTTGTGGTGGAGCCGGGCAGGGCGGGGGCGATTGCGGTTTAGTCAGTCCAGGCTGTAGCGCACCGACAAGGCGCCTTTTTTCTCTGAGAGGGCCAGGATCTTCACTTGGCCCACCTCTGCCAACGCCTGCACATGCGTCCCGCCGCAGGCATACGCCGGCAGGTCGCCAAAGCCTACTTCCCGCGTGCCGTCCTGCAGTGCCATATGGCGTGGCAGATTGGCCGCGATCCATTGGTCGACTTGCTGCTGAATCGCCTCGGCATCCATGGTTTGGGCCGAAGTACCGCGAATAAAGGTGATCTTGCCTTCGCCCGGCCAGTGATGGGCTTTGATCGGCATCCAGCCCAGGGTTTCGCCGGCATTGCCGATCAGGTGTCCGGCCGAATGCAGGCGCGTGTGCAGGCTGCGGCGCTCGTCATCGACGCGTGCCTGTATCGCGCCGGGCGCCACGGGGTGGTCGACGTAATGCACGACGTGATCGCCTTCCTGTACCACCTTCAGCACGTGGCTTTCGCCCAGCCAGCCGGTGTCGGATGGCTGGCCGCCGCCTTGGGGATGGAAGATGGTTGACTGCAGGATCACTGCAAATTGGTTCTCATGAGGCGTGCATCCCAGCACTTCAAGTTCGGCATTCAGGTGGTCATGGGTAAAAAACAGGCGCTGGGTCATCATTTACATCCGCATCAGGGTTTCTATCGGGCAGTATAAGAAGTGCGCCAATGGGTGATAATCCATTCAAATCTCAATGGACTTGTGCGTCATGAGCATCAATCTTCCTTTGCCGTTGCTGGGCGAAATGGCGATTTTCGTCAAGGTGGTGGAAACCGGCAGCTTCTCTGAAGCCGCACGGCAGCTGGGCGCATCGCCGTCATCCGTGAGCCGCAGCATCTCGCGCCTTGAAAAAGCCCTGGCCACTCGCCTGCTGCAACGCACCACGCGCAAGCTGCGCCTGAGCGAAGGCGGCGAAGAGGTGTTCAAGCGTTGCCAGGAAATGGTCAGCGCGGCGCGTTCGGTGATGGAAATCAGCGGGCAGTACACCCACGAGGCCGAAGGGCTGGTGCGGGTCAGCGTGCCCAAGGCAGTGGGGCGTTTTGTGGTGCATCCGCATATGCCGGAGTTTCTGCGGCGTTACCCCAAGGTCGATGTGCAGTTGATCCTGGAGGACCGGCACGTGGACCTGATTGATGACAATGTCGACCTGAGCATCCGCATCACCGACAGCCCGCCGCCGGGGTTGGTGGGGCGCCAATTGTTGCCCATCGAACACTTGATCTGCGCCACGCCGCAATACCTGGCGCAGCACGGTACACCGCAGCACCCCCATGATTTGCTGGAGCACAGTTGCATCTACCTGGGCGAGACGCCGGGGGATGCGCGCTGGAAGTTTCGCCAGGGCAGCAAGGCGGTGACGGTCGGCGTGCGTGGACGGTACGCGGCCAATCACACCGGGGTGCGGCTGGATGCGGTGTTGCAGCATGTGGGGGTTGGCAGCTTGCCGTATTTCACGGCGCGCCATGCGCTGGAAGCGGGGGAGGTGGTGCAGGTGTTGCCGGGGTGGGATTTTATTGCGTCGTACCACGGGGATGCGTGGTTGCTGCATTCACCCACCCGGTATCTGCCGCCGAAGCTGCGGGTGTTTATTGATTACCTGGTGGAGTGCATGGCTAAAGAGCCGACGCTGCATAAACGATAGGTGCCGAGGAGGCTTTTTGTGATGAGGCGGTTTTTGTGGTGAGCGGGCTTGCCCCGCGCTGGGCTGCGAAGCGGCCCTAAAGCCTGCCGCCTCGATCTGTCTGAAAGAATGATGTGATCTTGATGGGGGGGCTGCTTCGCAGCCCAGCGCGGGGCAAGCCCGCTCACCACAGTAAGTCCCTCAGCACATTACAGATCAGTGCTTTGGCTGGTCGTTGGACATGGCCAGCAACTGCTTTTCCTGGTTCCAGTCGAACGGTTCGTCGTTCTGTTCAGCTTCGAAGCGACGTTCTTCCAAGGCCTGATACAGGTCCAGTTCGTCATCGGGCATGAAATGCAGGCAGTCGCCACCGAAGAACCACAGCAGGTCGCGCGGTACCAGGTGAGCAATCTGCGGGTAGCGCAGGATGACCTGGCTCATCATGTCCTGGCCCAGGTACTGGCTTTCGATCGGGTCGATCGGCAGCAGGGCGCGCAGTTCATCGAAGCGCTCCAGGAACAGAAGGTGGCTTTCCTCGGGAACCTGTTCGGCTTCGCCGACGGCTACCAGGATGCTGCGCAGGTGGTCGAGCAAGACGAGATGATCGGCAACGACATTGGACACGAGATAAGTCCTCAAGAGCAAAACGGGCGCGAGAGTATATAGCTCAAGCGCCCGTTTTTATATGACCGCTGGGATCAGCGGACTTTCCCCTCGGCCTGGCTCAGTTCTTCCTTGCTGAAATCATCCACGTCGATCACCTTGCGCCGCGCCGCTTCGGCGTCACGCAGGGTCTGCGCCTCGGCCGGTTGCAGCACCCCGGCATGCAGCGCGGCGTCGATGGCGTGTTCGCCTGCGGTAGGTTTGACCTGGCCGCTCTTGAGGCCTTCGTGGAGTTTTTTCTGCAACGGATGGCTGGCGGCCAACAGATCGTAGGCATGTTGCAGCGCGCCCACCGGGTCATCGGCCGATTGCGGGCGGTAGCAGCCAGCCAGCACTGCTTCCAGGGCCAGATCACCCTTGGCACGACCGAGTACGGCCGCGACTTCAGCATCCAGCTGATCGGACGGGCCCTTATGGCGACGGCCGAAGGGGAACACGATCACTCGCAACAAGCAGCCCAGCACCTTGCTCGGGAAGTTGGTCAGCAGTTCATCCAGTGCACGCTCGGAATGGCCGAGGCTTTCTTCCATGGCCCAGGCGAACAGCGGTTCCAGATGGTCGGGCGAATCCAGGTCGTGATAACGCTTGAGCGCTGCCGATGCCAGGTACATGTGGCTCAACACATCACCGAGGCGCGCCGACAGGCGTTCGCGACGCTTCAACTCGCCGCCCAGCAGCATCATGCTCAGGTCTGCCAGCATCGCAAATGCCGCGGCCTGACGGTTGAGTGCGCGGAAATAGCCCTGGCTCAAGCGGTTACCCGGAGCCTTTTCGAAATGACCAAAACCGAGGTTCAACACCAGGGTGCTGGCGGCATTGCTCACGGCAAAACCGATGTGTTGCAACAGCAGGCCGTCGAATTCCTTCAGCGCCTGGTCGTGGTCTTCACGGCCAGCCAGGGCCATCTCCTTGAGTACAAACGGATGGCAGCGAATCGCACCCTGGCCGAAGATCATCAGGTTGCGCGAGAGGATATTCGCGCCTTCCACGGTGATGAAGATAGGCGCGCCTTGCCAGCTACGGCCCAAATAGTTGTTGGGGCCCATGATGATGCCCTTGCCGCCGTGCACGTCCATGGCATGGCTGATGCACTCGCGGCCGCGTTCGGTCAGGTGGTACTTGAGGATCGCCGACAGCACCGAAGGCTTTTCCCCCAGGTCGACGGCGTTGGCGGTGAGCATCCGCGCGCTGTCCATCAGCCACGCGTTGCCGCCGATGCGCGCCAGGGCTTCCTGGATACCTTCAAACGCCGCCAGCGGTACGTTGAACTGCTCGCGCACCTGGGCATATTGGCCAGTTACCAGGCTGGTGAACTTGGCCGCACCGGTGCCGACCGCTGGCAGGGAAATCGAACGGCCTACCGACAGGCAGTTCATCAGCATCATCCAGCCTTTGCCGAGCATTTCCGGGCCACCGATCAGGAACTCCAGGGGAATGAACACGTCCTTGCCGGAGTTGGGCCCGTTCATGAACGCGGCGCCCAGTGGCAGGTGACGACGGCCAATGTCAACGCCCGGGGTGTCGGTGGGAATAAGCGCGAGGCTGATGCCCAGGTCTTCCACGTCACCCAGCAGGTGGTCCGGGTCATGGGCCTTGAAGGCCAGGCCGAGCAAGGTCGCCACGGGGCCGAGGGTGATGTAGCGCTTTTCCCAGTTCAGGCGCAGGCCCAGAGTTTCCTTGCCTTCCCATTCGCCTTTGCAGATCACCCCGGTGTCGGGCATGGAACCGGCATCGGAGCCGGCCAGCGGGCCGGTCAGGGCAAAACACGGGATGTCGTCGCCACGGGCCAGGCGTGGCAGGTAATGGTTGCGTTGTTCGTCGGTGCCGTAGTGCAGCAGCAATTCGGCGGGGCCCAATGAGTTGGGCACCATGACCGTGGAGGCGAGGTCGCCGCTGCGGGTTGCCAGTTTCATCGCGACCTGGGAGTGGGCGTAGGCGGAGAAACCCTTGCCGCCGAATTCCTTGGGTATGATCAGGGCAAAAAAGCCATGCTGCTTGATGTGTTCCCAGGCGGCAGGCGGCAGGTCCATGGCTTGGCCGATTTCCCAGTCGGTGACCATGGCGCACAGTTCTTCGGTGGGGCCGTCGATGAAGGCTTGTTCTTCTTCGGTCAGTTGCGCCTTGGGGTAGGCCAGCAACTTGTCCCAATCGGGGCGGCCGCTGAACAGCTCGCCGTCCCACCACACGGTGCCGGCATCGATGGCGTCGCGCTCGGTCTCGGACATCGGCGGCAGGACTTTCTGGAACCAGTTGAACAGCGGCGCGGTGAAGTACTTGCGGCGCAGGTCCGGCAGCAGCAGCGGGGCGGCCACCACGGCGACCAGCACCCAGAAGATCAGCAGTAACCAGCCGGGTGCGTGGCTGAAGGCACCCATCGCCAGCAGGTACACGGCGACCACGCCGATGGCGGGCAAGGGCGCGATGCGCCGGTGGGCCAGGTAGGCAATGCCCACCACCAGAACCAGTATCCACAACAACAGCATATTCAATCCTCCGTGAAACCAGGTGCGAAATCACCTCTGAGCTTAGTCGGCATCCGAAAAAGCGCGGTGACGAGGGTGTTACGTGGTGTGCCGGTGAACATCACCGCAAAGCGCCGACATTTGGCCGAATCGTCGTTATCGCCGGTAGCAGGCCTGTGGTTAGATTCAAGGCTTGCTACCTGAGATCTGCCTCATGAATGCGTACTTGAATCCCGGCCGCTTCATCGATAGTGACCACCCTGCGGTGGTGGAGTTCGCCGAAAAACATCGCGGTTCGAGTGCCGCCCCCCGTGACCAGGCAGTCAGTCTTTACTACGCCGTGCGCGAGGCGGTGCGCTACAACCCCTATACGTTCAGCCGCGACCCGCAAACCCTCAACGCCAGCTTCGCCCTGGCCGCTGGCGAGAGTTATTGCGTGCCCAAGGCGACGTTGTTGGCGGCGTGCGCAAGGCACTGTGGCATCCCGGCACGCATCGGCCTGGCCGACGTGCGCAACCACCTGTCGACGCCACGTTTGATCGAGCTGCTCAGAAGCGACGTATTCGCCATGCATGGCTACACCGAGTTGTATCTGGATGGGCGCTGGGTCAAAGCCACGCCGGCGTTCAACCAGCAACTATGCGAACTGTTCGACGTGCCGCCGCTGGATTTCGACGGCATCCACGACAGCGTTTTCCATGCCTTCAACCGCAAGGGCCAGCGCTCCATGGAGTACGTGGTCGACCATGGGCAATTTGCTGAAGTGCCCGAGGAATTCTTCTTCGCCCACATTCAGAAATGTTACCCGCACCTGTTTGGCGAGCAGATGCCGATCCTGTTGGGCGACATGCAGAGTGATTTAAGCCGGACGTGATCCGGCGTATGCTGCCCCGGCATTCATCCAACCATCTTTTTCAAAATCGGGGCGGTCATGCTGAAAATCTGGGGTCGTAAAAATTCGTCAAATGTCAGGAAGGCACTGTGGTGCGCCGAGGAGCTCGGCCTGGACTATGAGGCAATTGATGCGGGCGGGGCTTTTGGTGTGGTCGACACGCCGCAGTACCGCGCGCTGAACCCCAATGGCCGGGTGCCGATGATTGAAGACGGCGACTTTGTGCTGTGGGAATCCAACACCATCGTGCGTTACCTGGCCGCCAAGCATGCGCCGGATTCGAGCTGGTACCCAAGTGACCTGCAAGCCCGGGCCAACGCCGAAAAGTGGATGGACTGGACCACCTCGACCCTGGCCGAACCGTTCAAGACTGTATTCTGGGGCGTGCTTCGCACCCCGGCCGAAAAGCAGAACTGGGACGCTATCAACGCCGGGCGCCAAGCCTGCATCGACGTCTTGCAGACCGCGGATCAGGCCTTGGCCACCCAACCCTACCTGTCCGGCAGCGAGATCGGCATGGGTGATATCCCCTTGGGCAGCTTCATTTACGCCTGGTTCGAAATGCCCATCGAACGCCCGTCGATGCCGAACCTGGAGGCCTGGTACCAGCGCCTGCGCGAGCGCCCGGCCTATCAGAAATCGGTCATGACCGCGTTGACCTGATACCCACTATTAATACAGGTGACTGTACTTGTGCGGCGCGGACAAGCACCATGCTTGTCACGCGCAGCCGTTGTATTCCGTGCGGTCTGCCCTCATGTAACAATTCTATTCCTCTTCTTTGGTGCGTAATCCGATATGAGTTCCGCTCTGTCCATCCGGCAGCTAACCAAAACCTACGGCAACGGTTTCCAGGCCCTGAGTGGTATCGATCTGGACGTTGCCGAAGGTGATTTCTTCGCCTTGCTCGGCCCCAATGGCGCTGGCAAATCCACCACCATCGGGATTCTCTCGACCCTGGTCAACAAGACCAGCGGCACCGTGAATATCTTTGGCCACGACCTGGACAAATCCCCGGCGGCGCTCAAGCGCAGCATTGGCGTGGTGCCCCAGGAGTTCAACTTCAACCAGTTTGAAAAGACCTTCGACATCGTCGTGACCCAGGCCGGTTACTACGGCATCCCGCCGAAGATCGCCAAGGAGCGTGCCGAGCAGTACCTCACGCAACTGGGCCTGTGGGACAAGCGCGACGTGCCCTCACGCTCCCTGTCCGGCGGCATGAAGCGCCGCCTGATGATCGCCCGCGCCCTGGTTCACGAACCGCGCCTGCTGATCCTCGATGAACCGACAGCGGGCGTGGACATCGAGCTGCGTCGCTCGATGTGGACGTTCCTCACTGAGCTGAACCAGAAGGGCATCACGATCATCCTTACCACGCACTACCTGGAAGAGGCTGAACAACTGTGCCGCAACATCGGCATCATCGATCACGGCACCATCGTCGAAAACACCAGCATGCGCTCGCTGTTGAGCCAGTTGCACGTCGAGACCTTCCTGCTCGACCTGAAAAACGACATGACGGTGGCGCCCCAGTTGATTGGCTACCCGAACCGCCTGGTAGACAGCCACACCCTGGAAGTCCAGGTGGACAAAGCCGTGGGCATCACTGCGTTGTTCGGCCAACTGGCCACGCAGAACATCGAAGTGTTGAGCCTGCGTAATAAAACCAATCGCCTTGAGGAGTTGTTCGTGTCCCTGGTGGAGAAAAATCTGGCGAAGGTGGCGGTATGAGTTCGGAACTGCAACCCAACCTGGTCGCGCTGCAGACCATCGTCTACCGCGAAGTGAAGCGCTTTACCCGGATCTGGCCGCAAACCTTGCTGCCGCCTGCGATCACCATGGTTTTGTACTTTGTGATTTTCGGCAACCTGATCGGTCGGCAGATTGGTGACATGGGTGGTTTCACCTATATGGAATACATCGTGCCGGGGCTGATCATGATGTCGGTGATCACCAACTCCTATGGCAACGTGGTGTCGAGTTTCTTTGGCAGCAAGTTCCAGCGGTCCATCGAGGAATTGATGGTGTCGCCGGTGTCGCCGCATACGATCCTGATCGGCTACACGCTGGGCGGCGTGCTGCGTGGGTTGATGGTCGGGGTGATCGTGACGTTGCTGTCGCTGTTCTTTACCCATTTGCAGGTGCATCACCTTGGGATAACCCTGCTGGTGGTGGTGCTGACGGCGACGATCTTTTCGTTGCTGGGGTTCATTAACGCGGTGTTTGCGCGAAACTTTGATGACATCTCGATTATTCCGACGTTTGTGCTGACGCCGTTGACGTACCTGGGGGGGGTGTTTTATTCGATCACCTTGCTGCCGCCGTTTTGGCAGACGGTTTCGCTGGCTAACCCGGTGTTGCATATGGTTAACGCGTTCCGCTACGGGATTCTTGGGGTTTCGGATATCAAGATCAGCGTGGCGATCACGTTTATGCTGGTGGCGACTGTGGTGCTGTATGTCGGTTGTGCGCGGTTGCTGGTGAGTGGGCGTGGGATGCGTACCTAAGCGTTGAGATGTGATGAAAGACGGCCTCCAGATGAGGTCGTTTTTTTTGGCGATTGGTTTGAGTACATATCCGTTTCTTCGGTAACGGCTGATATGGGTTCCGCTCTTACAGCGGGTCACTTTTGAAAAGCGCAAAAGTAACCAAAACGCTCTGCCCCGCCTGTCGGCACCTCGCTTAGGCTCGGTGTGCCCTCACTCCGGCATTGCTCCGCGGGCCGCCGCGACGGCCCGTCCCTGGCCCGTCGCGGCTAAACCGGCGTCCTGCCGGTTTACCCGCTCCTCAATCCCTGCGTTCGGCCTCGGGCTGAATGGGGCAGTCAGATCAAGATCAAGAGCAAGAGCACGGCGGCCTGAAAGCCGACCTGAGTGTTAAAAGCCAAGGCAAAAGCTGTAGGAGCTGGCTTGCCGGCGATGCAGGCGACTCGGTCTTTCAGATACACAGAGGCGATGCCATCGCAGGCAAGCCAGCTCCTACATTTGAACCGTGCCCGCTTTAGCTTTTGATCTGGCTTTTAACACTCAAGCCGGCCTGTAGGCCGCTGTGTTCTTGATCTGCTTGTGATCTTGATCTTAGGCGCCCCGTCAACCACGCTGGCCGAACGCAGGCTTTGGAGCGTGGGTAACCCGGCAGGACGCCGGGTTAGCCGTCCTGGGCCAAGGATGGCCCATGACGGCGGCCCACGCTCCAAAGCCGGAGTGAGGGCACACCGAGCCTAAGCGAGGTGCCGAGTGGTGGGGCAAGAGCCCTTTTGGTTACTTTTGGGGCTCTTTTCCAAAAGTGACCCGCCGTAAGGGCGGAACCCATCTAAGCCATCACCCAAATAACGGATATACACCCAACCCCCAACCCCCATCCCCCACTCACCCCCGCAACGCCAACTCAATCAACTCATGCAGCTCTTCAACCTGCAGCGGCGCGGTAGAAAAAAGACTGCGAAACACAGTAGGCGCGACGATCAGGTTAATCAGCCGATCCACACTAGGGCCAGTTTCCGCATCACCGGGGTAGCGATCCAGAATCGTCTCCAATTGCCCGGTAAGGATCCCCACGCAATACCCCGGCGCCTGGCTGCATTGCACGTCGCGCATCATCTCGCGGCCAAGGTCCGAACTCATCTCATCGCGGTATTGCTCGCCCCAGGCGCGCAGGTCGCCGCGCAGGCTGCCGGTATTGGCCGGCTCACTGTCCGGGCGCAGGCGGGCCATGGCGACATCAGCCAGCAGCGCGGCCAGATCACCCCAGCGGCGGTAGATAGTCGAGGGCGTAACACCGGCGCGTGTGGCTATCTGCGGCACCGTCACGCTGGCCCGGTCCTGCTCTTCGAGCAATTGGCGCACAGCCGAATGCACTGATTGCTGAACCCGGGCACTTCGGCCCCCCGGGCGGAGGCCTTCTTTTATCGCCATGCGTAAAACCTTAACACAAAGAATTTGCTTTAAGCGCCATCCAGTAGCACACTCCGCAAAAGCAAAATATTAGCTTTAGTGGAGCGTGCCCATGTCCAGCGTTACTTCCCATCGTTCCAGCCTGGTGTTCCTGGCGATCACCTTGCTGACGTTCCTCGCCGCCTCCAGCGCGCCGACGCCGTTGTACCACCTCTATCAGGAAGGCCTGCACTTTTCGGCCGCGATGTTGACCCTGGTGTTCGGCATCTACGCCTTGAGCTTGCTGGCTGCCTTGATGACCGTGGGTTCGTTGTCGGACCACCTGGGGCGCAAGCCGGTGATTTTTGCCGCGCTGCTCCTCGATATGCTGGCGATGCTGCTGTTTATCAATGCCGACAGCGTCGGCTGGTTGATTGCAGCGCGCACTGTACAAGGCTTTGCTACCGGCATGGCCACCGCCGTACTGGGCGCCGCGCTGCTCGACACCGACCGCCGGCAAGGCCCGTTGATCAATAGCGTAGCGCCTTTGCTCGGGATGGCCTGTGGCGCCATGGGGTGCAGCCTGCTGGTGGAGTTCGCGCCGATGCCGACCACACTGATCTACTGGACCTTACTCGGCTTGATGATTGCGCAGGCACTCTACGTCTGGCGCCTGCCGGAAACAGTGAGCCGGATTCCGGGCGCGCTGGCCTCGTTATGGCCCACCTTGCATGTACCGCCCCAGGCGCGTCGCGCGTTGTGGATCTCGTTGCCGGTGGATGTGGCCGTGTGGGCGATGGGCGGTTTCTATTTGTCCCTGGCACCCTCGCTGGTTCGGGCGGCGACCGGGTCTACCTCGAACCTGATCGGCGGCGGGCTGGTGGCAGTGTTGACCCTGAGCGGTGCCGTGATGATTTTCAGCCTGCGTAACCGTCCGGCAGACAAGGTCCTGCGTTTGGGCGCCATGCTGTTGGCGGTGGGTGTTGCGCTGATCCTGACCGCTGTCCACAGCGCCAGCCTGCCGCTGTTCTTCATCGCTACACTGATCGCCGGCGGCGGCTTTGGTTCGGGGTTCCTCGGCGCACTGCGCAGCGTCTTGCCGCTGGCCCTGCCCCATGAACGGGCCGGTTTGATGTCGGCGTTCTATGTACTGAGTTACCTGGCGTTCTGCGTACCGTCGCTTTTGGCCGGTAACCTGACACGCACCTTCGGCTTGATTGCCACCACAGACGGTTATGGCGCTGTGTTGATCGTGCTGGCGCTCAGTGCCCTGGTGGCTTTACTGCTTCAGGATTCGGCCAAGAGCAGGGCGACGGCGGGCAGTTGATTCGGTAATAATCCGCCATCCGTACGCCTTGGGATTCACGCATGAAGATCATCCGCAGCAAGGACTTCACCGGCAGCCGCGCCTGGGAAGCGTTGGACATTGCCAACATGAACGGCATCACCACCCGGTTGCACTGGACCGACCAGCCGTATCGCTGGCACGTGAATGACGGGGAAGAGGTGTTCGTGGTGCTTGATGGCCAGGTGCAGATGCACTATCGCGAAAACGGCATCGAGCAGGTGGCCGAGATGAGCGTCGGAGATATCTTCTACGCCAGCGTCGGCACCGAGCACGTTGCCCACCCACAAGGGCCGGCGCGGATCCTGGTGATTGAATCCGAGGGCAGTGTCTAACTGTATATCTGCAAAGTAGATAACAGTTAGAGATATTACCCGTTATATAGATATTCGATTCGGTTCTACCATGGCCTCAACCTCATGCGAGGAAGAGGATTTCACCATGACTTGCCCTAATACCCTTCAAAGCCGTTTGAAACCGTTCAGTCACCTGACCCGTCCCCGGGAAGTGATTCGCCAGTTCACCCCCAACTGGTTTGCCGCCACCATGGGCACCGGGGTTCTGGCGTTGGCGCTGGCGCAATTGCCGGTCAACGTGCCGGGGCTGCACGCCGTCGCCGAAGGGCTTTGGCTGTTTACCATTGGCCTGTTCGTGCTGTTCAGCGTGCTGTACGCGGCGCGTTGGGTGATGTTTTTCCACGAAGCCCGGCGTATTTTCGGGCATTCCACGGTGTCGATGTTCTTCGGCACCATCCCCATGGGCCTGGCAACCATCATCAATGGCTTCCTGCTGTTCGGCCTGCCGCGCTGGGGCAATGGCGTGGTGCAACTGGCCGAGGTGCTGTGGTGGTTGGACGTGGCCATGGCCCTGGCCTGCGGGGTGTTGATCCCGTTCATGATGTTCACTCGCCAGGAACACAGCATCGACCAGATGACCGCCGTGTGGCTGTTGCCGGTGGTGGCCGCCGAAGTTGCCGCCGCCAGCGGTGGCCTGTTGGCGCCGCACCTGGCCGACGCCCATTCGCAACTGGTGATGCTGGTGACCAGCTACGTGCTGTGGGCGTTCTCGCTGCCGGTGGCCTTCAGCATCCTGACTATCCTGATGCTGCGCATGGCCCTGCATAAACTGCCTCATGCCAACATGGCCGCGTCGAGCTGGCTGGCCCTTGGCCCCATCGGTACCGGCGCCCTGGGCATGCTGGTGCTGGGCGGTGATGCACCGGCCATCTTTGCGGCCAACGGCTTGCCCGGCGTTGGCGAGATGGCCAACGGCATCGGCCTGGTGGCTGGCATCACGCTGTGGGGTTTTGGTTTGTGGTGGATGTTGATTGCGGTGCTGATCACCGTGCGCTACCTGCGGGCCGGCATTCCCTTCAACCTCGGCTGGTGGGGCTTTACCTTTCCACTGGGCGTGTACTCGCTGGCCACGCTGAAACTGGCGAGCACCTTGCACCTTGGCTTTTTCAGCATCGTCGGCTGTGTGCTGGTGGCGGCGTTGGCGTTGATGTGGCTGATCGTGGCCAAGCGCACCGTGCAGGGCGCTTATAAAGGTGAGCTTTTTGTTTCGCCGTGCATTGCAGGACTAGCGAATAAGTAGTCGGGATTAGGTAAAGTCGTGGCCTGACTATCTATAACAGCCTAAAGGCGATAACAGTCGCAGGCCACGCAGGAACACGGACGATGAGCCACCCCTCGCAATTTACTTTGCTGCGCAAACGGCGTTTCCTGCCGTTCTTCATTACCCAGTCCCTTGGGGCGTTCAACGACAATATCTTCAAGCAGTCGTTGATCCTGGCGATTCTCTACAAACTGACCATCGAGGGCGACCGCTCGATCTGGGTCAACCTCTGCGCCTTGCTGTTCATCCTGCCGTTCTTCCTGTTCTCGGCGCTGGCTGGGCAATTTGGCGAGAAATTCAACAAGGATGCGCTGATCCGGGTGATCAAGATCGGCGAGATCGTGATCATGTCGGTGGGCGCCATCGGTTTCATGTTCAACCACCTGGAATTGATGCTGCTGGCACTGTTTGCCATGGGCACGCACTCGGCCCTGTTCGGGCCGGTGAAGTACTCGATCATGCCCCAGGCGTTGCACGAAGATGAGCTGGTGGGCGGCAACGGCCTGGTGGAAATGGGCACGTTCCTCGCCATCCTGGCCGGCACCATCGGCGCCGGGATCATGATGTCTTCCACCCATTACGCACCGGTGGTCTCGACGGCCATCGTCGGCATCGCGGTGCTGGGTTACCTGGCCAGCCGCAGCATTCCGCGGGCGGCGGCTTCCAGCCCGGAGATGCGCCTGGACTGGAACATCTTCAGCCAGTCCTGGGCCACCCTCAAGCTGGGCCTGGGGCAGACGCCGGCGGTGTCGCGCTCGATTGTCGGCAACTCGTGGTTCTGGTTTGTCGGCGCGATCTACCTGACGCAAATCCCGGCCTACGCCAAGGAGTGGATGTACGGCGATGAGACCGTGGTCACGCTGATCCTCACGGTGTTCTCGGTCGGCATCGCGCTGGGTTCGATGCTCTGCGAGAAGCTCTCCGGGCGCAAAGTCGAGATCGGCCTGGTGCCGTTCGGCTCGTTTGGCTTGACCGTGTTCGGCCTGCTGCTGTGGTGGCATTCCGGCGGGTTCCCGCAGAACGTCCAGGCCAATGACTGGATCGCGGTGCTGCGCTACGGCAAGGCATGGTGGGTATTGTTCGATATCCTTGGCCTGGGCGTATTCGGCGGCTTCTATATCGTGCCGCTGTATGCGCTGATCCAGTCGCGCACCGCCGAAAACGAGCGGGCGCGGGTGATCGCGGCCAACAACATCCTCAACGCGTTGTTCATGGTGGTCTCGGCGATCGTCTCGATCGTACTGTTGAGTGTGGCCAAGCTGTCGATCCCCGAGTTGTTCCTGGTGGTGTCGTTGCTGAACATCGCGGTCAACACCTACATCTTCAAGATCGTGCCCGAGTTCACCATGCGTTTCATGATCTGGCTGCTCGGCCATTCCATGTACCGTGTCCAGCATAAAAACCTCGACCTGATCCCGGATGAAGGCGCGGCGTTGCTGGTGTGCAACCACGTGTCGTTTGTCGATGCGCTGTTGATTGCCGGTTCGGTGCGTCGGCCGATTCGCTTTGTCATGTACTACAAGATCTACAAGTTGCCGGTGTTGAACTTTATCTTCCGTACGGCCGGGGCGGTTCCGATTGCCGGGCGGCACGAGGACATCCAGATCTACGAAAAGGCGTTCCAGCGGATTGCCCACTACCTGAAAGACGGCGAGCTGGTGTGCATCTTCCCGGAAGGCAAATTAACCTCCGATGGCGAGATGAACGAGTTCCGGAGCGGCGTGACGCGGGTTCTTGAAGAGACGCCAGTGCCGGTGATTCCGATGGCGTTGCAGGGGTTGTGGGGGAGTTTCTTCAGTCGCGATCCGAACAAGGGTTTCTTTCACCGGATCTGGTCGCGGGTGACCCTGGTGGCCGGCGCGCCGGTGGCTGTGGAGGCAGCGACGCCTCAGGCGCTACATGGTTTGGTTGGCACGTTGAGAGGCGAGCTCAAGTAGTCAAGTTCTGGTGCTCGGGACCTTCTGCCCTGAAGGGCCTGAGCAGAGACTGATCTTGATGTGGGAAAACGCTTGCAGTTTGTTGTTTCGGGTAAAAAATCACTCATCCTGCGGAACCATGTCGTTCTAATTGCCACGCAGTCATCGTAGTTATCTAACGCTAAGGATGATTTTCGATGAATGTGCAAGTGAGTACTAACCCTCCTGCTTTACAACCGCCTTTACAAACTCTTTCTACAGCACCCTCCGATAAGTTACAGGGTAAACAGGGGGAGCCTTCTGCGCCGATAAAGATCACCCCGAATATGCCGTTCAATGAAGGTGGGGTTGAGATAGATTTAAGTGTTCGCGGCGGCCGGGGGTTTTATGCCCCGCCAAAAGACCAGGCGTTAACGATTAAAACCGGTGACAGCGCGGACAAAGTTCATATTGAAAAGTCGGCTGATGGAGGATTGACCGCCGAGGTTAATGGCAAGACCTACGACATTCCTTTCGATACCAAGAGTAAAGGTCAGCAGCGTCTTGATATTCACACGAGCGGAGGTGATGACAACATATCTATTGCTCCTGACGTCAATATGCTTACAACCATTTATGCCGGAGAAGGTAATGACACGATCAAGGCTGGTGGTGGCTGGACCCTGGCCTTTGGAGGCAAGGGGAACGACTCCATTACATTGGGGGCGGGTATAGGGTATGCCGAGGGCAACGACGGGAATGACTCTATTACTGCTGGTACAGGCTACAGCGTAATGTACGGAGGTAATGGTAACGATAAATTACGTGGTGGCAGCGGTGGCAGTTACATGGATGGTGGTTCTGGTGATGATCAGCTGCATGGAGGCAGTGGTCGTAACGTCCTTGGTGGAGGGAAGGGCAACGACATATTGAATGGTGGCAGCGGCCAGAATGCGATCTATACCGGCAGTGGGCAGGATGCTGTAAATTCCACATCTGACAAGGATGTTGTTTATGGAAAGAAAGATGACAGTATCAAGCGCTCTAAGGGGTCGAAGTTTGTGGAGGTTGTGCCCAGCGAAAGTGGTAGCAAAGGTTTTAATGTGAGAGGGACGGAAGAGTTTAAGCAGCATTTTGAAGATGACTTGGAATTTTTACGTGGTTCGCCGGTAGGTAAAAAAATGCTTGAGGCATTGGATAAAACAGCCACTCCAATTAGTGTCGAGGAGAAAGGTCCTGGTACGAATAGTGCCTACGTTTTTGGCAAAAATTTTGCAGAAATAAGACCTGCGCCAGACGCAGAACATGGCTACATAGTTAATGGCAAGCCAGGTAAGCCTGCCGATGAGGCAACAATTGGCTACAATCGTACATTTGTAGAAGGTGATGAAAAGCGACCACCTGTGATTCCGTTGTTTCATGAAATGGGGCATGCGTACAACGGGGTTACTGGAACCAACTTGCCAGGCGATACGTTGGTCGAGGCCAGCGGTCGGAGGGAGGAGAACAGGGAACTGCAGGTTGTAGGTTTACCCACCAATGCCGAGCCTTTTGATTTCGACAATGATCCGTCAACACCACCTACTGCCATGAACCCAACAGAGTTTACCGAGAACGGCCTTCACGCAGAAATGGGTAGTAATAAACGTGAAGTTTATAATCGCGGATAACGGCATATGGCGAAAATAAACAGTTTTGCATGAGTTGAGCGACGGGTGGGCTATGAGCTCCACCCTGTCACTGCTTGCTATGAAAGGTATTCAGGCGCTGATCTTCAGCCCAATCAGCCCGCAAATGATCAACGCCACACTGGCCAGTCGAAACAGCGCCATGGACTCTCCGAACAGGATAATCCCGGCAATTACTGTGCCCACTGCACCGACACCGGTCCAGATGGCGTAGGCGGTACCCAGTGGCAGTTCCTTCATGGCCAGCCCCAGCAACCCGAGGCTGATTGCCATGGCGGCAATCGTCAGGGCCGTGGGCAGTGGCTTGCTGAAACCATCGGTGTACTTCAGTCCGACGGCCCAGCCAACTTCAAACAGTCCGGCAAAAAACAGAATGATCCAGGACATGATGACCTTCCTTTATAGAAGTGGGGTCGTCCCCGGATTAAGCGCTTGGTCGCGTCGCAGGGTCGTCCCCGCGTAGCCCGCTAGAGTGCCGAATATTGATCAGGCGATCAAGTTTCGGACTTGCCCGCCAACAATTCGCGGTCTTCCTTTTCGCTCATCCGCCGGAAGTACGTGGCCAGGAGTGCCCCGGAAATATTGTGCCAGACGCTGAACAGCGCGCTGGGCACTGCGGCCAGCGGCGAGAAGTGTGCACTCGCCAGGGCGGCGCCCAACCCGGAGTTCTGCATGCCCACTTCCAGCGCCAGCGATTTGCGTTGCGCCAACGGCAGCCCGAACACACGGCCGGTGAAGTAACCCAGCAGGAAGCCAAAGGTGTTATGCAGAATCACCACCGCCATGATCAGCAGGCCCGACTCGGCGATCTTCGCCTGGCTGGCCGCCACCACAGCGGCGACGATCGCCACGATGCTGACCACCGACACCAGCGGCAACACCTCCACCGCATGCCGTACCCGGGCACCCAGCAAGCGCTGCGCCACCACGCCAAGCACGATCGGCAGCAGCACCACTTGCAGGATCGACCAGAACAACTCCATGAACGACACCGGCAACCAGGCCGAGGCCAGCAGCCAGATGAGCGCGGGTGTCAGCAGCGGGGCGAGGAGGGTGGTGACGGCGGCGATTGCCACCGACAGGGCCAGGTCGCCACGGGCCAGCCAGGTCATGACATTGGAGGACGTGCCACTCGGGCAGCAGCCGACGAGGATCACGCCGACGGCAATTTCCGGCGGTAGGTGAAAGACCTGGCACAGCAGCCAGGCCACGCCGGGCATGATCACGAAATGCGCGACCACACCCAATGCCACGCGCCACGGGTGGCGCGCGACTTCAGCGAAATCTTCAAGTTTAAGGGTCAGCCCCATGCCGAACATCACCAGGCCCAACAGCGGCACGATGGCGCCTTTGAGGCCGATAAACCAGGCGGGTTGCAGGAACGCAACCACGGCAAAAATCAGCACCCAGTAAGCGAAGGTGTTGCCGACGAAACGGCTCAAGGCGGCGAGTGCGCGCATGGGGTTGGTCCTTGTTATTAGAATGCTGGAAGTGCTTACCCGGTCAACTGTGGGAGCTGGCTTGCCTGCGATAGCATCACCCGGGTGTAACTGATAAACCGAGGTGCCCGCATCGCAGGCAAGCCAGCTCCCACATTGACTGTGCCCACTTAAGGCTTTAGATACCTTGTGGGGTCTCTTCGCCACCCAGGGATTCCACCAGCGCCGGCAGGAAGTCGCCAAACGTCAGCATCATCAGGGTAAAGCTGGCGTCCTGTTGGCCCAGCGCTTCTTCACCGCCGTCCTGTTCAGCCTGGTCCTGCAGCAGGTCTTCGAACTTCAGGCGCTTGACGGTCATTTTGTCGTCCAGCATGAAGGACAGTTTGTCCTGCCAGGCCAGGGACAATTGGGTCACGACTTTGCCGGTTGTCAGGTGCAGCTGGATTTCTTCGCCGGTCAGGTCCTGGCGCTTGCAACGCACGATGCCGCCGTCTTCGTGGGTGTCGCGCAGTTCGCATTCGTCGAGGACGAAGAAGTCATCGGCCGGTTTCTGGGTGGTGACCCAGTCGGTCATGATGGCGGTCGGCGCGGTTTTCACGGTCAGCGGACGTACCGGCAGGGTACCGATCACTTCACGCAGGGTGGACAGCAGGTCTTCGGCGCGTTTCGGGCTGGCCGAGTTCACCAGGATCAGGCCTTGTTTTGGCGCGATGGCGGCGAAGGTCGACGAGCGACGGATAAACGCACGCGGCAGGAAGGCCTGGATGATTTCATCCTTGATCTGGTCGCGTTCCTTTTTGTAGACCTTGCGCATTTGCTCGGCTTCGATCTCTTCGACCTTTTCCTTTACTGCGTCACGCACCACGCTACCCGGCAGGATGCGTTCTTCCTTGCGCGCCGCGATCAGCAGGAAGTCACCGCTGACGTGCACCAGGGGCGCGTCTTCGCCTTTACCGAAAGGGGCGACGAAACCGTAAGTGGTCAACTCCTGGCTTGCACAAGGGCGCGCCAGTTTGGTGGCCAGTGCAGTTTCCAACGCCTCGGCATCAACAGGCAGATCTTGGGTCAGGCGATAGATAAGCAGGTTTTTGAACCACATGGGGTGAGTCTCTCCTTATATACAAAGGGGGGCATTATTCTCCTCATGGCGCCATAGGCCAACCCTCGCTAAGCCATTGGAAGGCCTGAAAAAAATTATTTAAGAAAGTGCTTGCCAGACTATGGGTCGCTCCGTAGAATGCGCGCCACACCGAAAGTGAAGGGTGATTAGCTCAGCTGGGAGAGCGTCTGCCTTACAAGCAGAATGTCGGCGGTTCGATCCCGTCATCACCCACCATTCGCTTTTTAGTGTTACGCGCAGCGGTAGTTCAGTCGGTTAGAATACCGGCCTGTCACGCCGGGGGTCGCGGGTTCGAGTCCCGTCCGCTGCGCCATATTCGGTTACCTGGAACGCTGAACGCCAGGTACCACAGGAAGCCCGCTCACTGAGCGGGCTTTTTGCTGTCTGGGGTTTGTTAAAGCCGCCGGTCTGAAAAACGCCCCCGATCATGTGCAGTGATCGGGGGCGTTTTGCATTCAGAAGTCCCAGCGGGTGCTGAACATTACGTTGCGGGGGTCACCGTAGTACGACGAGTTGTAAAAGCCGATGTTGGTGTAATACGACTTGTCGAATACGTTGTTCACGTTGACGGTCGCCGACACGCTGTCGGTGATCTGGTAACGGGCCATCAGGTCCACCAGCCAATAGGGGTCCTGGGCGAACTTTTCCTGGGCGCCGTCTTTGGCCCAGTTGGTCAGCACCTGCCAACCTTGACCCTGCCAACGCGCGCCGCCGCCGAGGGTGAGTTTGTCGAGGCTGCCGGTCAGCTTGTAACTGGTATAGAGATTGACCTGATCTTGCGGCTCCCAGGTCGACACCTTCTTGCCGCTTTCATCACGGGCGATCTTGTGGGTATAACCAGCCTGCAACTGCCAGCCGGGCGCCAGTTCGCCGGATATTTCTGCCTCGTAACCCTTGGTTTTCGAGGTGATCGGCTTGTAGGCGAAGTCGCGGTCGGGGTTGGTTGGGTTGGCGTTGTAGGCGGTGTCCTCCTCTGGGCGGTTTTCTTCGTGAACCTCGAAGTAAGCGATGCTGGAGTTCAAGCGCCCTTCCAAGAATTCACCCTTGAGCCCCACTTCATAGTTTTTGCCTTCATCCGGCTCCAGCAGTTTGTTGTTGCGGTCGCGGTTGAACGACTGCGGCAGGAAGATCTCCGTGTAGCTGGCGTAGGCCGACACGTTGTCGTTGAGGTCGTACACCAGGCCTGCATAAGGCAAAACCTTGCCACTTTTTTTCGTATCGCTGGTGCCAGTGACCTGGAAGTCTGCAACGCGCGTGCCCAGCAGCAGTGAAAGATCGTCCGTAAGGCTGAAGCGAGCGGTCATGTAGCTGCCGGTCTGGCGGGTGATTTCATCGTTTTTGTTGGTGACTTCCCCCCAGTCCGGCTTCGGGATATCGCCGTTCCAGTTGTAATAGTCAAAATTGTTGTTGGGCAGGCTGGCGCTGGTGTAGTCCTTGCCTTTCCAGTGAGAGCGGGAGACCGAGGTACCGACCACCAACTGGTGCTCGCGGCCAAACAGGTCGAAGGGGCCGGAGGTATAAAGGTCGGCGCTGTCGCTGACGGTTTCCCCGGTGTATTTTCGCGCCAGCACTGAGGGCAAGCCGGGGCTTACAAAACCCAGGGGCGCGTTGTAGCCGTTGATTTGATGGTTGTACTGGCCTTTGGCGACCCAGCCATTTTCAAAACTGTGTTCAAGGGTGGCGAAGGCAGTGCGGGTGTACTGCTCCCAACTGCTCCATCGGGGCCCGTTGTTGAACGAGCGCTTGGAGCCGATGCGGTTGCCGGCTTCGTCATACAGCGAGGCGCTGCCAGTCCAGCTTGAACCCTTTGGGTCATTGTCCTGATAGTCCGCGCCCACGGTCAGCAGTGTGTCGGGTGACAGGTCCGCCTCCAGGATGCCGTAATAGACGCTGGTGTTGCGCTGGTAATGGTCCATGAACGAGTGTTTGTCTTGATAGGCCGCTACAGCTCGGCCGCGAATATTCCCGGTCTCGGTCAAGGGGCCGCTAACGTCGACTTCCGATCGGTAGTTGTCCCAGGAGCCAGCGCCAAGGTCGATATGGCCCTTGAATTCCTGGGTGGGTTTCTTGCGGATCATATTGATAGTGCCACCAGGGCCACCCGCACCCGTGAGCAGGCCGGTGGCGCCCTTGAGGATTTCTACCCGGTCATAGATCACCATGTCGGTGAGGGTGTGGCCCGAGGAGTACTGCGGGTCTTGCAGGATAGGAATGCCGTCGTACTGGAAGTTGCGAATCGCGAAGCCTCGTGAGTAATAGCTGGTGCGGTCGCTGTCGTAGGTCGCCACCGTGATGCCCGGGGTATGGCGCATCACATCGTCGATGGAGTTGAGGCCAAAGTCATCCATGGCCTGGCGTGTGACCACCGAGATCGACTGCGGCGTCTCCCGAGGGGTCAGCACCAGGCGGGTAGCCGTGGCG
This sequence comes from Pseudomonas sp. A125, assembly GCF_055409485.1. Taxonomy (NCBI): domain Bacteria; kingdom Pseudomonadati; phylum Pseudomonadota; class Gammaproteobacteria; order Pseudomonadales; family Pseudomonadaceae; genus Pseudomonas; species Pseudomonas sp. A125. The sequence continues at coordinate 25,097 of NZ_JBUZVP010000036.1, read as the reverse complement.
ATGGTGCCGGGGGTGTAGGAGCCGGAGCCTTCGGTGATGGTGCCGAGCTGGTTGGCGCTGATTTGTGTTGCGCCCAGCTCCACAGCGCCGGTGGGCGTCGGGTTGGCTTCCAGGGCGTAGACCTGATCCCCTTTGACTACCCGATAACCACTGCCACGCAGCAGCCTCTCAAACCCGGCCTCTACGCTATAAGTGCCCTTGAGCCCCGGGCCCGCCAGCCCCTCCAGGTTGTGGGACTGGAAAACGATGGCCACGCCTGCTTGCTGGGCAAACCGGTTGAGTGTGGCGCCCAGCGGTCCGGCTGGTATGTCATAGGCGTGTGCCACGACGTTTACCGTGTCGGCCTGGGCCAGGTGGATGTCCGGCAGCGTCGTTGCGAGCAGCGTGAGGGTCAGTGGCGCGCAGCTCAACAGGCGCCGACGTGGGTGAGAGGGGAGGGGCATGGTGAGGGCAGTCCTTTGATTATCGATATACCTTCCTTGACGGGTAGCCCGGAAAAAAGCGGAAGCAATGCGAATAATTATTTTTTGCTGTCAGTCTCCGGGCTGACGATCATCAGCCATGGGGTGAATCTTTTCAGGCTGATCGGCAGGGTTTGAGCCAGCATCTGCAAGGTGCGGTCAGTGTCGTCCAGAGGCAGTACCGCCGAGACCTTGAGCTTGGCCAGCGCGGTGCGATCAAACTGCAAGCGGCCCGAACGGTGGCGGGCGATCTCATCCAGCACTTCTGGCAACGGCCGGTTATCCACCACCAGTTGATGGCGATGCCAGGCTTCATTGACGCTCGCCGGGTCGATGCTGCCAGACAAGCGCACCGCGTCCGCGCTGACCCGCGCCTGTGAGCCGGCGTCCACTTCCAGCGTCTGCCGGCCGTTCGCGCTTTTTGCAGCAACGCGGGATTCGAGCATGCTCAACACGGTGACATCACCCTCGCGCTTCACCACAAACCGCGTGCCCAGTGCGCGCAGGGTGCCCTGTGCGGTCTGTACCACAAACGGTCGCTCGCCATCGTGGGCCACTTCCACCAGGATCTCGCCTTGCAGCAGTTCAATGCGCCGCTGCCGGCTATCGAAATGCAGATTCGCCGCGCTGATACCGTTCAACGTCAGTGTGGAACCGTCTACCAGGCGCAGGGTTTTCCATTCGCCGGGGCCGTTGTGTACATCGGCCATCCACTGTTGTGGGTAAGGGCTGTAGAGCAGCGCCGTAGCGGGAAGGGCCAGGGTGCAGGCCAGTACCAACGCCCTGAGATGGTTTTTGCGAGCTTTGCCATTCCGTGCAAACGCCGCACTCAAGGCTGCCCGCGCCGGTGCTTTTTGCCCGCGCAGGGCGAGCATCCGTGCGACCACGCCCTCCATTCGCGCCGCTGAAGCAGCATGTAGCGGGCCTTGTTGCTTCCAGCGTTCGAACGCCTGGCGCTGGGCTTCGGTCAATTGCCCCTCGTGCAGGCGAATCATCCATTCGGCGGCTTGTTCGTCGATCTGTTGGCGGGAGTCAGGCATGTGCAGTTCAGATGTCTACGCTGTGGCTGCAATGCAGCAGGGCCTGGATCAAATACTTGCGCACTGTACGTTCAGACAGTTTCAGTTGGCGGGCAATTTGTTGCTGGGTCAGGTCTTCGAGGTAATACAGCACAAACGCCTGGCGCACGTTGTCATGCAGGCCTTCAAGAATGAAAGCGATGTGCTCAAGGGCCTCCAGAGTCGTGTGGATCTGTTCCGGCGACTGAAAACCTTCCAGGGTTTGCACCGTCAGCATCAATTCCTGAAGGTAGGCGTGCTCAATCTGCTTGCGCCGTGCCTGGTCGATAATCAACCGCCGGGCGGTGGTGCTTAAATAGGCCCGGGGCTCGCGAATGCCGGTCACTGACTCGCGTGCGTGCAGAATTCGCGCGAAGGTATCCTGCGCCACGTCGGCGGCGTTATGGGTACAGCCCAGTTTTCGGCGCAACCAAGTGAACAGCCAGCCGTGGTGCTCGCTGTACAGCTCGGTAATCTCCCGTTGGAACGGCGGTTCACCCACAGACATAAGGCCCGGCCCAGGTGTTATTGAGAATAATTGTTAATTGTGGGGCCAAGGCTTGGGCAAACGCAATAGACTCTCGTTTGCGCCCGAAAATCCCGGTTTTGCGGGGTGCGCCGAGTGGAAAGCAAAATATTTTAAATAAATTGCATTTAAATCATGACATTACGGAAAATTGCTATAGAATGCGGCCCACACCGAAAGTGAAGGGTGATTAGCTCAGCTGGGAGAGCGTCTGCCTTACAAGCAGAATGTCGGCGGTTCGATCCCGTCATCACCCACCATTCGCTTTTTAGTGTTACGCGCAGCGGTAGTTCAGTCGGTTAGAATACCGGCCTGTCACGCCGGGGGTCGCGGGTTCGAGTCCCGTCCGCTGCGCCATATTCGGTTACCTGGAACGCTGAACGCCAGGTACCACAGGAAGCCCGCTCATTGAGCGGGCTTTTTTGTGCCTGCGATTCAGGTCAGTGCCTGGATACCGGCCTCTTCCTGACTCAGTTCAGGGGCGCGTCGCGCCAGGAACATAAAGACCACCATGGCCGTCAGCAGGGTGAAACCGGCCAGCAGTTGCAGCAAGGTATTGAACCCTGCCGTGTAGGCCGCGCGCAGTTCGGCCAGTGGAAGTTTCGTGCTGGCCTGCACGACATCACCCATCACCAGCGCTTGTGCAATCACTGAAACATCCCCGGTTGCGCTGCCCGGCAAGTGGTGTGCAACCAATGCGCCCAACACCGCCATGGTGATCGCCAGCGCCACGCCTTCACTGGCAACGCGCGTCGTATTGAAAATCCCCGCGGCCATTCCCGCGCGTTCTTTCGGTACCACGCTGATCGCCAATCCATCCATCAAACCCCACGGCAACCCCGTGCCTATCCCGATGACCAGCATCGCGGCAACGGTATGCGCAGGCCGGTCGGCCAGGCTTAACCCCCACAGGCCCACCGCCGCTATCAGTAAGCCAATCGCACACAGCACGCCCGCCGACGCCCAGCGAGTCAGCGAAGCCGCAATCATCGGCACCATCAGCATCGGCGCCGACAGTGCCAGCATCATCAGGCCTGCATCCAGCGCACTGGCACCTTCCACGCCGATAAACCGCAGGGGCAGCAACACGATCAGCACGATGTAGCAGTAACAGGTGCCGATCGGCAGGAGTTGCACGCCGATAAAACGCGGGAAGCGAAACAGCCGTAGCTCCAGCATCGGCTGGCTTGAGCGGTTTTCCACGAAAATAAATATCAGCAAAAACACCGCCGCCGCAGCCAGAAGAGCATCAACCAGCGGCGACGCCCAGCCGTGCTCCGGGGCGAGGATCACCGCCGTGGTCAGGGCCACCAGCATCGCCGAAAACGTCAGCACGCCGGCGGTGTCCAACCGCAGCGCCTGCGGGTCGCGGCTTTCACGCATTTTGGGCGCGGCAAACAATAACGAAATACCGGCCAATAGCGCGGTGCCGAGGAAAATCGCCCGCCAGCCCCAGTGCTCAATCAGTAACCCCGACAGCAATGGCCCAAACGCCAGGCCTGCACCAAATGTGGTGCCCAGCAGGCTGAAGGCGCGGGTGCGGGCGTGGCCATCGAATTCCTGGGCCAGCGCTGCGCAGCCACTGGCCAACGCTGTGGCCGCCGCGACGCCCTGCACGCCACGCAACACATCCAGCCAGAAAATCCCCGGTGCCACTGCCAGCAGCACGGAGACCACGGTAAACAGCGCCATGCCCCACAGGAACAAGCGCTTTCTCCCATACAGGTCGGCGAGCGTGCCGGCCGCCATCAACAGGCTGCCGAAACTCAGCATGAACGCATTGGTGATCCACGCCAGTTGGCTTGGCTGGGCGGCAAACGCCTGGCCGATATAGGGCGTGGCGACGGCGCCGCCGGTAAAGCTCATGGGCAATACCAGGGCCGCCAGGCAAATGGCGGCGAGGATGGAGTATCGGCCATGGGCGGGCACGAATGCATGTGTGGTGTTCATGGGGCATTCCCGCAGGTCTGAAGATTTTAAGACTCTAATCAGGATGCAATCTTGGATAAACGGGCTTACATTCCGTTCATAACGGACTTGATGGATGCAATGACGTGACGGACAACCTGAGCGGTGTGATCGCCTTCGTAAAAACGGCAGAGGCCCTGAGCTTCACCGGCGCTGCGCGGGCGATGGGGATTTCCGCCTCGGCGGTGGGCAAGAATGTCGCCAGGCTTGAAGCGTCGCTGAATGTGCGGCTGTTGCACCGCAGCACGCGCAAGGTCAGCCTCACCGCCGAAGGCCAACTGTTCTACGAGCGCTGTCGGAAAATTCTCGACGATCTGCAAGACGCCCGCGCCATGCTTTCGCATGCGATGCAAGCGCCCCGGGGCAAGCTGCGGGTCAGCCTGCCCACCATCGGCTATCGGTTCCTCTTTCCGCACATGATGGCGTTCCGCAAAGCCTACCCCGAGATCGAACTGGAGCTGGATTTCAATGATCATCTGGTGGACGTGATCGAAGAGGGCTTCGACGTGGTCATCCGCAGCGGCGGCCTGGCGGATTCGACCTTGATGGCGCGCAAGCTGGGGCCGTTCCGGTTTGTGCTGTGCGCATCGCCCGAGTACCTGCGGGATAATGGTCGGCCAGAATCGCTGGGTGATCTGGAGCATCACCCGTGTTTGCGTTATCGCTTCGCCACCACCGGAAAAATCATGGACTGGACCTTAACCGCCAACCCGGCCATCACCCAATTGCGCCTGCCTACCGCGCTGACCTTGAACAATATGGAAGCCATGCTCCGGGCCGCGATGGACGGCCATGGCATTGCCTACGTGCCGGACTTCCTGGCCCGCGAAGCCCTTGCCCAAGGCCAACTGGAAACCCTGCTCGACGACCACACCGATGACCAGGGCCAGTTTTGGGCACTGTGGCCTTCCAGCCGTCATCTTTCACCGAAGATCCGCGTATTTGTCGACTTCGCCGCGGCGCATCTGTTTACAGCCCCACCAACCGGTAGCCCACCTGCAACTCGGTAATGAAGTACTGCGGCTGGGCCGGGGCTGCCTCCAGCTTCTGCCGCAGGTGCGCCATATGCACCCGCAAATAATGAGCGCGGTCCACGTAATCCAGGCCCCACACTTCGAGCAATAACTGGCGATGGGTGAGCACCCGGCTCTGCCCGCGAATCATCGCGCACAGCAGGCGATACTCGATGGGCGTCAGGTGCACCGGCAGGCCCAGGCGCCACACTTCATGGGTGGCCAGGTCCACTTCAATTTCGCCAAACGCCACCTTGCTGGTGGCCGCCACCGTGCCGGTTTGCCCATGGCGGCGCAGTTGGGCCCGGATGCGCGCCAGCAACTCGGGCACGCCAAAAGGTTTGGTCAGGTAGTCATCGGCGCCGGCATCCAGGGCGGCGACTTTTTCCTCTTCGCGGTCCCGCGCCGACAACACCAAAATCGGCACCGCCAGCCAGCCCCGCAGCTCGCTGATCAACTGTTTGCCGTCACCGTCCGGCAGGCCCAGGTCGACGATCACCAGGTCCGGCTGGCGGCTGGAGGCGTGGATCAACGCGCGCTTGACGCTGTCGGCCTCGAACACCTGGAAGCCCTCATCCTGCAGGGCGATGCCGACAAAGCGGCGGATATTGGCCTCGTCTTCAACAATCAGAATGCGTGCAGTGCTCATAGGGCGTCCATAGAGGGCGGGGTGCCCGCCGGTAAAGTGATGACAAAATGCATGCCGCGCTCGCGGCCGGGTTTGGCTTCGATGCGCCCGCCGTGGGCTTCCACGATGCGCTTGGCCAGGGCCAGCCCCAGGCCGATCCCGGCCACCGAGGACTCCTGCTGGCCACGGGCAAACGGTTCGAACAGATTGGCCGGCGCGCTGCCCGGGCCGGTGTCGCTGACTTCCAACAGGATGCTGTCCGAAACGGAATGGGCGGCCACGGTAATGACAGTGCCGGGCGGGGTGTACTTGGCGGCGTTGTCCAGCAGGTTGACCAGCACCCGTTCGATCAATAGCGCGTCGACTTCCACCAGCGGCAATCGCGGGTCCAGCGTGGTGTGCACGACATGCCGGGCCAGCGGTTCGCGCAATTGGCGCAGGGCGCTGCCGACGATTTCTTCCAGCAAGTGCCACTGCCGGTTGAGCCGCACGCCGCGCTCTTGCAGGCGGGCCATGTCCAGCAGGTTTTCGATCAGGCGCTGCATTGACGTCGCCTGCTCATGAATGCCGTGCAGCAAGTCCGTTAGCGGCCCGGGCGGCGCATGGGGCAGGGCGGTGTCGGCGGCGCCTATCAGCGTAGTCAGCGGTGTGCGCAAGTCGTGGGAAATCGCCGCGAGCAAGGTGTTGCGCATCTTCTCGCCTTCCATCTGCACCAGGGTGCTTTGCGCCACTTCGACGAAGTGCACGCGCTCCAGGGCGATGGCCAACTGGCTCATGCAGGCCTCCAGCAGGCGGCGTTCTTCGGGCTCATTGAGGCGTTCGCTTTGCGCCAGTTCCAGCACCAGCACGCCGCGCACGCGCATCGGCGCTTTCAGCGGCAGGTAGCAACCTTTGGCGGCAGACAACGTGTCGGTACCCTGGCCGGCAGACTGGCCGTGGTCGTAGGTCCATTGGGCGATGCTGTCGTCGATCGGCAGCCCGCCCGCGCCCACGCTGTGCACGCCGTCGGCGGCGTCCGGCAAGGCCAGGCCGACCCGTGCTTCGAACACGCCGCTGAAGGTACGCAATGCCACTTCGCTGATCTGCTCCACGGTCAGCGCCGCCGACAGGTCGCGGGCCAGGCGTGCCAGGGAGGTGGCGCGGCGTTCACGGGCGGCGGCAGTGCGCGCTTCGTGACGCAGGCGGGCGGTGAGTTGCCCGGTGATCAGGGCGATGCCGAGCATCAGCGCGAAGGTGAAGAAATACTGCGTGTCGTTGACGGTAAATGAGTAGCGCGGCTGTACGAAAAAGAAGTCGAAACACAGCACCGCCAGCATCGCCGCCCATACGCCGGGGCCGCGTCCAAAGCGCAGGGCCACCAGCACCACCGTGAGCAGGAACAGCATCACCACGTTGGCCAGGTCGAACACCTGAAGCAGCAGCGCGGCGATGGCGCTGGCGGTGAAGCAGGCGAGGGTGGCCCAGAGGTAGGCCGGCGCTCTGCCGGGTGCCAGCGTCGGCTTTTCAATGGCAGCAACCGTGCCCGGCAGCACGCCATGGGCGATCACGATCTGGTCGATCTGCGGATGGTGTCGGCTGATCCGGTCGCCCACCGACTGATGCCAGAACCGCCACGCCCGGCGCGGATGATGGCCGAGTACCAGGCGATTGGCGTTGTGTTCGCGGGCGCAGGCAGCCAGTGCTTCGGCAACGTCCATGCCCGGCAACGTTGCAGTGTCGGCGCCAAACTCGCTGGCCAGGGCCAGGGTTTTCATTGCCGTAAGATAACGCCTGGCGCCGCGACCCTGGGCGGACGCGACGTGCACCACGATCCAGTCCGCCTCGAGCTTTTGCGCCAGGCGCGCCGCTTCGCGCACCAGGCGCTCATCACCGGCGTCACCGGCCACGCCTACCAGCAACCGTTCGCGGGCGGGCCACAGGGTCTTGATCGACTGTTCGCGGCGGTACACCCGCATCTGCGTGTCGACCCGGTCGGCCGTGCGCCGCAGGGCCAGTTCGCGCAGGGCCAATAAATTGCCCTTGCGGAAAAAGTGCCGCGACGCGCGTTCCGCCTGCGGGCCGAGGTACACCTTGCCGTCCCTCAAGCGTTGCAGCAGATCATCTGGTGGCAGATCGACCACCACCACTTCGTGGGCGTTGTCGAACACATGGTCAGGTACGGTTTCCCGCACCCGAATGCCAATGATCCCACTCACCAGATCGTTAAGGCTTTCCAGGTGCTGGACGTTGAGGGTGGTCCACACATCGATGCCGGCGCTGAGTAGTTCTTCCACGTCTTGCCAGCGTTTCGGGTGGCGCGAGCCGGGCACGTTGCTGTGGGCCAGTTCATCCACCAGCAGCACGGCGGGATGGCGGAGCAGGGCGGCGTCGAGGTCGAATTCGGTGAGGGTGAAATCGTGATGCAGGCGTTGGGCGCGGGGCAATTGTTCGAGGCCGTTGAGCAGATCGGCAGTTTCCTGGCGGCCGTGGGTTTCCACCACACCGGCGAGTACGTCGCGGCCCAGGCTGACTTCCCGTTGCGCTGCGCCGAGCATCGCGCAGGTCTTGCCCACCCCGGCGTTGGAGCCGAAGTAGATACGCAATTTGCCGCGCAAGGCGGCCTGTTCTTCCTGCTGAACCCGGGCGAGCAGGGCATCGGGGTCGGGGCGTTCTTCGTTTAATGCGGGCATGTCATTCCTGGTAAATGCGGTTCAATTGTGGGAGCTGGCTTGCTGGGGTGAGCGGGCTCACCCCAGCAAGCCAGCTCCCACATTGGGTTGTCGGTGCTACACCAGGCCCAGCCCGGTCAGCACCATGTCAATCAGCTTGATCCCGGCAAACGGCACCAGCACCCCGCCCAGGCCGTAGATCAGCAAGTTGCGATTGAGCAACGCCGCCGCACCAATCGCCCGATAGGTCACGCCGCGTAGCGCCAGCGGAATCAACGCCACAATGATCAACGCGTTGAAAATCACCGCGCTGAGAATCGCCGAGTTGGGGCTGGTCAGGTGCATCACGTTCAACGCGCCGAGCTGCGGATAGGTCGCGACAAATGCCGCCGGGATGATCGCGAAATACTTCGCCACGTCATTCGCCACGCTGAAGGTGGTGAGCGCACCGCGAGTCATCAGCATTTGTTTGCCGACCTCGACCACTTCGATCAGCTTGGTCGGGTTGCTGTCGAGGTCGACCATGTTGCCGGCCTCTTTCGCTGCCTGGGTGCCGCTGTTCATCGCCACGGCTACATCGGCCTGGGCCAGCGCGGGGGCATCGTTGGTGCCGTCGCCGGTCATGGCCACGAGCTTGCCCTGGGCCTGGTAGTCGCGGATCAGTTGCAGCTTGTCTTCCGGGCGGGCCTCGGCGAGGAAGTCATCCACGCCGGCTTCTACCGCAATCGCGGCGGCGGTCAGGCGGTTGTCGCCGGTGATCATCACGGTCTTGATGCCCATGCGCCGCAGTTCGGCAAAGCGCTCCTTGATGCCGCCCTTGACCACGTCCTTGAGCTCGACCACACCCAGTGCTTTTGCCCCGTCCGAGACTACCAGCGGGGTGCTGCCGCGCCGCGATACTTCATCGACCTTGGCCTGCAACGCCGCCGGAAAACTCCCACCCAACGCTTCGATATGGCTGCGGATGGCATCCGCGGCGCCCTTGCGAATGCCCCGGCCCTCGGGCAGGTCGACGCCGCTCATGCGAGTCTGCGCGGTGAAGTGCACAAAGCTTGCGCCCAGGGCATTGATGTCCCGCGCGCGAAGGTCGAATTTCTGCTTGGCCAGCACCACAATGCTGCGCCCTTCGGGCGTTTCATCGGCCAGCGATGCCAGCTGCGCAGCGTCGGCCAACTCGGCTTCCTTGATGCCCGGCGCCGGCAGGAAACTGCTGGCCTGGCGATTGCCCAGGGTGATGGTGCCGGTCTTGTCCAGCAACAACACGTCGATATCGCCTGCAGCCTCCACCGCACGGCCGGAGGTGGCGATCACATTGGCCGACATCATCCGGCTCATGCCCGCCACGCCGATAGCCGAGAGCAGGCCGCCGATGGTGGTGGGGATCAGGCACACCAGCAGCGCCACCAGCACCGTGGCGCTGACCACGCTGCCGCTGCCGCTCATGGCCACGGCGAAGATCGAGTACGGGCTCAGCGTGGCGATCACCAGCAGGAACAACAGGGTCAGGCCCACCAGCAAAATCGTCAGGGCGACTTCGTTAGGGGTCTTCTGGCGCTTGGCGGATTCGACCATCGAGATCATGCGGTCGAGGAACGACTCACCGGGGTTGACGCTGATGCGCACCACCAGCCAGTCCGAGAGCACGCGCGTGCCGCCGGTGACCGAGGAAAAGTCGCCGCCGGCTTCGCGAATAACCGGCGCCGATTCGCCGGTAATTGCGCTTTCATCCACCGAGGCCACGCCTTCGATCACCACGCCGTCCAGCGGCACCAGGTCGCCGGCCTCAATCAGTACCACATTGTCCTTGCGCAGCAGGCTGGCTTCCAGCGGCAGCCAGGCGCTGCCGTGCCGAGGCTGTTGCAACAGCTTGGCCAGGGTGGTGCGCTTCATGCCTCGCAGGCTCGCAGCCTGGGCGCGGCTGCGACCCTCGGCCAGGGCTTCGGCGAAGTTGGCGAACAGCACGGTGAACCACAGCCACAAGCTGATGCTGAGGATAAACCCGCTGGGGGCTTCACCCTTGCCGCCGAGGGACTGGAACCACAGCAGTGTGGTGAGGATGCTGCCCAGGTACACCACGAACATCACCGGGTTTTTCCACTGCGCCTGGGGCAGCAGTTTCTTGAACGCATCCGCGCAGGCGGTAAGCACGATGGTGCGATCAAACAGAGGTAAACGAGCATTCTTGATCATGGGGGAATCTCTTACTCACTGGCCGCAATAGGGGACTGACGCAGCGGCAGGCGGGCGTCCAGCGCAAGGTTGAGTTGCAGCACATTGACTCGCGGTTCGCCGAGCAAACCGAAGGTGCGGGCAGCGGTGTTTTCGTTCACCCACTGCAGCAGGTCGGCTTCGGGCATTTGCCGCAGGCGGGCAACCCGGGCCAGTTGGATGCGCGCGTTGGCCACCGAGATATGCGGGTCCAGGCCGGAGGCGGAAGCGGTGACAGCGTCCACCGGCACCTGGGCGTCGGCGGCGAGGCCGTTGTCCTGGCGATACGCTTTAACCCGGGTTGCGACCTGGTCCAGCAGTTTCTGGCTGGTGGGCCCCAGGTTGCTGGCGCCGCTTGCGCCTGCGTTGTAGGGCTGCGAGATGCTTTTGCTCGGGTCTTGCGGGTCGGCGCCGAGGGTCATGCTCGGGCGGCCGTGGAAGTACCCGGGCTGGGTGAAATCCTGGCCGATCAACGCCGAGCCGATCACCCGCCCGTCGCGTTCAATCAGCGAACCCTGGGCCTGAAACGGGAACAGCAACTGCGCGGCGAAGGTGGTAAAGATCGGGTAGGCGAGGCCGGTCAGCGCCATGAAAAACACCGCCGAAACCAGCACCGGGCGCAACAGCCCTTTGAATATCGATTGAGTCGTCATCAACGTGTCCTTAGTTGTACGTCTGGCCGGACAGCAACTGCAGTTGCTCCACCAGCGGGCCGAGCGCAAGCGCCGGCAGGAAAGTCAGGCCACCCACCACCAACACCACGAACACCACCAGCACCATGAACAGCGGGGTTGCGGTGGGGATGGTGCCGGCGCCGGCAGGCACGGTCTTTTTCATCGCCAGGGAACCGGCTACGGCGAGCATCGGCAGCATGGTGAAGAAGCGCCCGACCAACATCGCGAGGCCAATGGTGGTGTTGAAAAACGGCGTGTTGGCGTTCAGCCCGGCGAACGCCGAACCGTTGTTGGCGGTGCCCGAGGTGTAGGCGTACAGCACCTCGCTGAAGCCGTGGGGGCCGAGGTTATTCAGGCTGGCCATGGTGTCGGGCCACAGGGCGGCGAGGGCGGTGAAACCGAGGATGCTGATGGGATGCGCGAGCACCGAGAGCATCACCAGTTTCATCTCCCGGGCCTCGATTTTCTTGCCGAGGAACTCCGGGCTGCGGCCGATCATCATGCCCACCAGAAACACCGTCAGCAGCGCGTACTGGATCAGGTTGATAAAGCCCACGCCGTCGCCGCCGAACACACAGTTGAGCATCATCTGCGCCAGGGGCACGAAGCCGCCCATGGGGGTCAACGAGTCGTGCATCGCATTGACCGAACCGGTAGTGGCCGCGGTGGTGGTGGCGATAAACAGGCTGCTGTCGGCAATCCCGAAACGCAGCTCCTTGCCTTCCATATTGCCGCCGCTCTGCTCGATGGACAGCGTCTGGTTGGCGCCGGCCTGGGTCAGCAGCGGGTTGCCGTTTTGCTCGGCGCCATACACCAGCGCGAGGAAACCGATGAACATCACCAGGAAGGTGCCGAAAAACACCCAGCCCTGACGGCGTTGCAGCAGCATGCTGCCGAAGGTGTAGGTCAGCGCAGACGGGATCAGCAACATGCTGAGGATGTGCAGGGCATTGGTCAGCGGTGTGGGGTTTTCGAACGGGTGCGCGGCGTTCATGCTGAAGAACCCGCCGCCATTGGTGCCGATATGCTTGATCGATTCAAAGCTCGCCACGGCGCCGACAATCAACTGTTGCTGCGCGCCTTCAAGCGTTGTCGCCAGGGCTTGCGAGGCGAAGGTCTGCGGCATGCCTTGCCACACGTAAACCAGGGCCATGCCCACGCACAGTGGCAGCATCACGCGGTACAGGGTGCGGGTGAAGTCGACCCAGAAATTACCGATATCCGCCGAGCTTGAGCGGCTCAAGCCCCGGATAAAACCGGCAGCCGCGACCACGCCCGAGGTGGCACCGACAAACATCAGGAAGGTGATCACCGCCATCTGGCTGAAGTTCGACAGACTGGTCTCGCCCGAGTACGCCTGCCAGTTGGTGTTGGTAATAAAGGAGGCGGCGGTGTTGAACGCCAGGTCGGGGGTTTGCGCGGCGAGCCCCAGCGGGTTGATCGGCATGACGGCCTGCAATCGCAGGATGAGGTAGCCGAGCAGCATCATTGCCGCGTTGGATAGCAGCAGGGCTGAACCGTAGCGGGCCCAGCCCATGGGTTCCTGCGGGTCGATGCCCAGCAGGCGATAGGTATAGCGTTCTGGCAGGGCGTGGTGGGGTCCGGTAAACACCCGGGTCAGCCACTTGCCCATCAGCACGGCGAGCCCGGTCATCAACCCCAGGACCAGCGCAAATTCCAGCAAAGTGCTTAGCATGTCGAGGCTCCGTTCAAATCTTGCCCATGGCGACAATGGCCATGGCTGTCGCGGCGAAAAACACCAGGGAGAGGCCGATAAAAATTACGTCGTACATGGCGGCTCCCTAGAATTTTTCGGCGCGAATGAGGGCGTAGCCCAGATAAGCGAACAGCCCGACGGCGCATAAGCCGCTGGCGATATAAATGAACTTGAGTGTGAGCACGGTGGAACTCCCCTGATTGATAAGCCGCGATTGCGGACGCGGGGAGGTTAAGAGGTTGGGCATCAAGTTCGGGCACTGATTGCGGGCGTGGGTATTGAGACGGTGTATAGATAGTTTTGTGGTGGGCGAACGAAAACAAGGGATAGCCCGGGGGTGGGGTATCCCTTGAAAGTCTGGGGTTCTGCTGCTTTTGATGATCAGCTTATTTAGCTTTCTTTTTCTTTGATTCGCGGGTGGCGAGTTGTTCGAAGCAAAAGGCGGCGGCGCCGAACAGGGCGATCATTGAGAGGACGATCATGCCTAAAGTTGAACTTTCCACGATGATTTCCTACGGGGGTTATTGGGTAGGTGTTCACGGTAGTAGAGGGGGGATTGGTTGCTCAATAGAGACGACGTAAACGTTATGGCTTGGGGGGGATCTATACGGGTTCTTTACGTGGCTGGGGGGTGTATATCCGTTTTTTAGGTAACGGCTGATATGGGTTCCGCTCTTACAGCGGGTCACTTTTGAAAAGCGCAAAAGTAACCAAAACGCTCTGCCCCGCCTGTCGGCACCTCGCTTAGGCTCGGTGTGCCCTCACTCCGGCATTGCTCCGCGGGCCGCCGCGACGGCCCGTCCCTGGCCCGTCGCGGCTAAACCGGCGTCCTGCCGGTTTACCCGCTCCTCAATCCCTGCGTTCGGCCTCGGGCTGAATGGGGCAGTCAGATCAAGATCAAGAGCAAGATCAAGTGCACGGCGGCCTGAAAGCCGACCTGAGTGTTAAAAGCCAGATCAAAATCTGTAGGAGCTGGCTTGCCGGCGATGCAGGCGACTCGGTTTTTCAGATGCGCCGCGGCGATGCCATCGCAGGCAAGCCAGCTCCTACATTGGAACCGTGCCCGCTTTAGCTTTTGATCTGGCTTTTAACACTCAAGCCGGCCTGTAGGCCGCTGTGTTCTTGATCTGCTTGTGATCTTGATCTTAGGCGCCCCGTCAACCACGCTGGCCGAACGCAGGTATTACGGAGCGGGTAAACCGGCAGGACGCCGGTTTAGCCGCGACGGGGCAGGGACGCCCCGTCGCGGCGGCCCGCGTAGTAGTACCGGAGTGAGGGCACACCGAGCCTAAGCGAGGTGCCGAGTGGTGGGGCAAGAGCCTTTTGGTTACTTTTGGGCTCCTTTCAAAAGTGACCCGCCGTAAGGGCGGAACCCATCTAAGCCATCACCCAAACAACGGATATGCCCCCACCACCAGGGCCCTACAAATTCCGGCTATGCCGGTAATCACTGACCGCCTCATACACCGCCTTGCGCAAGCGATTAATCCCCCCAATCGGCCGATGCGCCTCCACCCCGAACCACGGGTTAAACGACTGATTATCACAAGCCAGATTCAACGCCGGCGTATCAAAATCCTGCGCCGCAATCACCACCCTGGCCACGGTCTCAAACGGCGCATCACTCTCTTTCCATTCAACGCTGGTGTCCTCGATCGGCATAAACTTCTGCGGATTCTGCCGCTGAACCTGCAACACAAAACACGCCGGCACCCGGTCAGTCGACAGTTGCTGATTCAACGCACTGCGCAAAAAATTCGGCAGGTCGTGGTTCTGCTTGGGCAGCACATACTCTGGGCAACTCTGTGGGTCGGGCACTACACGAAACTTGGCGTTAGCCGCCCCAAACTTATACGGCGACACCGAAAAGTAAGTCGTCTGCGCGGGGCTCACCGGCGGCGGCGCCAACGTCGCCAACGCGATAAACAGGTGCCGCACCTGCCAACTGCGCGGATCCATTCCGGGGAAAAACGCCATGACCTGCTTGCCATCCGCCTGGGCCGAAACGTTCTGCGCATACTCCGCCACGTCACTGACAAAAAAGTTCGGATGGCTGAACATCACAAAATCCTGCTCCCCCCGCGTCTGCTGGTCCGCCAGCAACTGCTTGCCCGGCACGTCCAGCAACTTGATCGCCATGCCCCGGGCATCCCGGATACTGTCGAACTGCGGATACGCATTGCCATTGGACAGCCGCATCATCGCCTGCCAGGTCTTGCCCGGCTCGGTGAACACGCCCTGGCGCAGGGCCGGCTCGAGGTCCGGCAGCACGCTGACTTCGGCCTTCACACAACCATGAGCCTTGGCGTGCGCGTCCCGCAGGTAGCGGGTGCCTTCTCGGTGTTGATCAACGATGCGCACTGCGGTCTGGATGATGCCCTGGGTCATGGCCGCTTCCCCAGGAGGGATCTGTTCATCCGGCGAAACCGGGCCGCTGTGCTGCCAAGCGAACCACAAGGTCGACAGCAACCATCCCAGCAGCCCCAGGCCCACCAGCCACAACACGGTCTTGCCGAGAAACGCGCCGAGGCGCAGCCAAAGTCGAGCGAGCATTTAAAAATCCTTTTCTGCGAAGTCGGTAGGTCAGGGCAGTTGTTGTTCCAGCGGGCCGCCCAGCACTTTCAAATATTCCAGCAGCGCCCAGCGTTCCTGGGGCAGCAAGCCTCGGCCAATCACCCCGTTGCCACGCTGGCCAGCACGGAATTCGTGGCCGCTGTTGTGGTTGCCGGTGATGCGCGTATCGAACAGGAAGGCGTTGGGGAACGCTGCGGTTTGATAGCCCAGGTGGCGCGGGTCGTATTCGAAGGTGCCTTTATAGAAGGTCGGGCTGCGTTCGTCCTGGGGCGAGAGTAGTTGGTAGATCGTCGGCACCGAACCGTTGTGCAGGAATGGCGGTGTCGCCCACACCCCGGCCAGTGGCCGTGCCTTGTAGGCGCGTAATTCGCGTACGCCAATGGGCAGGCCGAAGCCGTCCAGGTGCAGACGTTCGGCGGGGGTTACGCCGGCGGCACGGTAGGCGTGCTCTTCGACAAAGGCGGTGATGTAGGCCAGGCCTTTGGCTGAAGAAATACTGCGCAGGTCCAGCGGTTCGGTGGGTGTGGGATGCAGTTGGACGTTCATTTTTGCCAGCTCCACCGGGTCCCATTGCAGGGCGCTCAGGTCGAAGCGGTGGTCCGCGATATTGTTGGCGGCAGTGGGGTCGGTGCCGATCACCTCAACCGGGAGCATTTTCAGTTGCCGCACCGGGCGGCCGTCGACCTGGGACACCGCCGGCACGTGGCAACCGGCGCAGTTTTCGTTGAACAGTGCGCGGCCTTGGGCCGCGAGTGGTTTGTCGATGGTGCCGAACAGGTCTTCAGGCCAGGTGGGCGGCTTGAGCCGTTGCAGGGTTTCTTCAAGGGTGCTCAGGTCACGCACCCGCACGCTGGAGGAATAGCGCGCATCGCCCTGAAGTGGTTGGCCGGCGCTGTCGAAGAAGCCCAGGGTGGCGCCGACGCCCAACGCTTCGCCAATGTTGCGGGCCATGGGTTGCTGGGCCGAGCCGTTCCACTGCACCCAGTCGAAGGTCCAGATGTCCCACAGGTGTGGGTAGTCCACCGGGGCATTGGCGACGCGGTAGTTGGCGGGCGAAATGGCGTCGCCGAAGCTGGCGTTGGCGATGCGGCCAAAGGCGTCGGTGCGGCCCGGGCCTTCTTCGGTGGGGTAGAGC
Source organism: Pseudomonas sp. A125 (assembly GCF_055409485.1). Taxonomy (NCBI): domain Bacteria; kingdom Pseudomonadati; phylum Pseudomonadota; class Gammaproteobacteria; order Pseudomonadales; family Pseudomonadaceae; genus Pseudomonas; species Pseudomonas sp. A125. The sequence continues at coordinate 8,487 of NZ_JBUZVP010000036.1, read as the reverse complement.
CCGCGGTGGGTGTCGTTCCAGGCGACTTTCAGGAAGTTGTTCAGGGACTTTTTGAAGTCCTGGCGCAGTTGCGCGGCGTTCTGGTCGTCGTAGTCATGTCCGAGGACGGTGCGGGCAAAGCGCTCGAATTTCCACGGGTTGTAGTAAGTGGAGACGAGGCTGGCGACCAGTGCCTGGCCGAAGCTGCCGCCGCGCAGGGTTGGTACGCTGGACGGCAATACATGCTGCGCCGGGCCTCCGTCGATACGCAGGCCCTGGCCTTTGAAGTTCAATTGGCCGGTGTGGCACGCGGCGCAGGTGATGTCGAGGAACTCGTCGTTGCTGCCAGGGTTTTTATGCCGGGCGAAACCCACCGGCAGGTTGCCGGGGTTTTGCGCGGTGGATACCTGTTTGGGGTCTACCAGGAAACCGAAGCGTGCCAGGTACTCGGGCGTGGCGAAACGCTGCTCGGAAAAGGGCAGTTCCAATGCGGTGAACCAGTCATAGTGCAGGCCTTTGACCTGGGTGCCCTGGGGCGTGAAGTAATACGTCTGGCGATCTGCGGCGCTCCATTGATCCTGGTAGTGCACCCGTTCCACCGGCACGTAAACCGCCAGCTTCGGGTTGGCCACGTAATAGAGCACCACCGCCAGGACAAGGCCCAGCAAAACTAAAGTCATCAGCAAAACACGGAAAAAAATGCGCAAGCTAACTATCCTTGTCGAGTTGTAGCGTTCTTATGCCATCAGGCCAGCAGTGCGGCAAGTGGCCATGAGCCTCGTTCCAGTGCTCCCGCCTTCCGTTGCGGGACCCTGGATTGAATGAAAATGCTTTTAAACACGTGAACTTATCAGAAGTTTCCTGCTCACATGCCGGTAGCCATTGGTCGTGGCCGCCTGATAAGCTCGCGACTTTACTCGAATGCCCTTTTGGCACACGAACAAGGAAATAGCATGAAACAGCATCGGTTGGCGGCGGCGGTGGCCCTGGTTAGCCTGGTACTTGCGGGTTGTGATTCGCAAACCAGCGTAGAGCTGAAAACCCCGGCGCAAAAAGCTTCCTACGGTATCGGCCTGAACATGGGCAAAAGCCTTGCTCAAGAAGGCATGGATGACCTGGACTCCAAAGCGGTAGCCCAAGGCATCGAAGATGCTGTCGGCAAGAAAGAACAGAAGCTGAAAGACGACGAGCTGGTCGAAGCCTTCGCCGCACTGCAAAAACGTGCTGAAGAGCGTATGACCAAGATGAGCGAAGAGTCGGCAACTGCCGGCAAGAAATTCCTCGAAGAAAACGCCAAGAAAGACGGCGTTGTCACCACCGCTTCCGGTCTGCAGTACAAGATCGTGAAGAAAGCGGACGGTGCTCAACCCAAGCCTACCGACGTAGTGACTGTTCACTACACCGGCAAGCTCACCAACGGCACCACCTTTGACAGCTCCGTGGATCGCGGCAGTCCGATTGACCTGCCGGTCAGCGGCGTGATTCCAGGTTGGGTCGAAGGCCTGCAACTGATGCACGTTGGCGAGAAGGTAGAGTTGTACATCCCGTCTGACCTGGCCTACGGTGCCCAGAGCCCGAGCCCGGCGATTCCAGCCAACTCCGTGCTGGTATTCGACCTGGAACTGCTGGCCATCAAGGATCCGTCCAAAGCTGAAGCGCCTGACGCACCCGCAGCACCAGCTGCCAAGAAGTAATCAACACCTGAACACACAACGCCCCGTCTCGACGGGGCGTTGTTGTTTCTGGCCTGTGCATAACTTTTCCATTTGAATCCAGGCCAAATTCAACCGAACCCACGCGGTCTAGAGCAGTCTGATAAAAGACCCGAGTACGGGTAGACGCAGATCAACTCCAAGTCAATGAATTCTTGGGTTTTTTTTATGTGCGCAAAAAACGCCCGATCTGACTGTAGGCCTTGTATTACGCGGCTTTCAGGCTGGAAAACAGGCTCTGTTCACAAGGTTATCCACAATTTGTGTGGATAACCTTTTCTGTCGCCTGGAACTGGAGTGACGATGAAAGCACCGTTCAATTTCACCCGTTTCCTGCCAATGGCCGCTCGCCTGCTGGGACGTGGGCGTCTGCCCACACTGCTATTCGCGGTAGCCGCCAAAGGGTCGAGCCAGGGCAACCGGTTGGGCAAGCTCAAGGACGACCTCAAGCTGCTCCAGGCCCTGTGCCTGGCCTACTGGCGCGGTGAGTACCGGGCCATCAGCCCCAAGGCACTGATTTCGGTGGTGGCGGGTTTGATGTACTTCCTGAGTCCGATTGATGCGATCCCGGACTTTATCCCGGTGTTCGGCATGCTCGACGACATAGCCGTGCTGGCATGGGTCATGAAGACCCTGGACGGCGAGTTGAGTGCGTTTCGCGCGTGGCGTGAGCGTCAGCGCCCCGAGAAGCTCGCCGTGGTTGAGCGCCTGCCAGCGACGCCGCAGTTGCTTGAGCAGGAAAATCCGAAAAAAAGCTGAACCTTGCGAATATCCCCATGCGCTCTTTGTGGCTGTTAGGATTACACTCCTAAGGAAAGTACTTACGATGTAAGTGTTGTGATCCTACGGGGCAGTCATGGATATTCAGATAATTAGAAAGGATGGCGAACCCGAATATGCGGTTCTGCCATGGGCGCAGTACCAGGCGCTGTTAAAAGCCGCCGGTCAGCAACAGCCAACACCTCCTGCTTCATCCACTAGCCAAACCGCTGCCGAACCGGACCTGCGCCCCCTGGAGCAACTGCGCAGCCTGCGCGAGGCCAAGGGCCTGGCCATTGAGACGCTGGCGCGCACAGTGGGCATCAGCCCCTCTTACCTGGGCCTGATCGAAAGCGGTGAACGTCAGCCGGACGCGGCCATCCGTCGTAGCTTGGCTTGGGAACTGGGCGTTGCAGGTTGGAGGGACGAAACGTGAGCGTACGCATCAGCCGTCAGCATTGGGATGGGTTAATCAACGAACTGGACCAGGCGCGCCGACAGCGCCACCTCCTGACCTATCGCGCCTTGCTGGAGCGCCTGCAGTTTCCCACGCCGGCCATGCAAACCCTGACCGCCGCTTTGGAACACCTGGCGGCGCTGGATGCCAAGGCTGACCAGCCGCTGCGCAGTTCACTGGTGATCAGCCAGGGCGCCAGCCGCCTGCCACGTACCGGGTTCTTTGAGTGTGTAGAGCGTCTTGGACGCTTCTGCGGGCCATCCGACGGCGTGGCTGCGGCTTCCTGGCACGCCTCGGAAGTGGTGCGGGTGTTTGAATACGATTATCCCGAGTCTGCCGAAGCCTAGCGCCGGGTGCTACAGGGGTTGTGGCTCTTCCAGTTGCAGACTGTCGATCACATGAATGCTGTAGCCCGCCACGTTCTTCGCGTGGTGCTTGGCTTGTGATGCCAGTTCCGCCAACTGGCTGGCATCGAGTTGTCCACAGGCCTGTGGATATAAATGCACCACGCCGATGGACAGCGACAACAGCGCAAACTCCTGGCGCACACCCTGGCGGTTCAGCGCGACAAAACAACCCGCTTCCAAGTGCTCGCTGCGATAAAAACGCCGGCACTGGGTGTGGAAATCGTCCAGCAACTGGTTGAGCCGCTTGCGCCAATCCTGTGGCCCCAGTACCAGTAAAAAATCATCACCGCCGATGTGCCCGACAAAATCGCGGCTGGGGTCTACCCGGTCGTTCAGGCACTGCGCCAGGCACAGCAGCACTTCATCGCCCCGGCCATAACCGTAGATATCGTTGAACGGCTTGAAGCTGTCGATATCCACGTAGCAGATCACCGACTCCCGCTGTTGCTGCAACAGCCGTGTCAGGCACTGCTGGATCGGTACGTTGCCCGGCAACAAGGTCAGCGGGTTGGCATAACGCGCCTGCTGGATTTTCAGCTCGGTAATCAGCTTGAGCACATCAATCACCCGGCCCAGCCCCAAATAATCGCCATTGAGGGTGATGATGAAATCCTCCTCGATCCGCTGGCGCGCGCGGCTGGTGAGCAGGCGGCTGACTTGCTGCAGGGACTGGCTTAATTCCACGGCGAGGAAGTCATCGTTCATCAAGCGGCTGATGGGCTTGCGGGCAAACAGGTCGGTGGCGAATGGCTTCAGCAGCGCGTCCGACAGCGAATGCCGGTGCACGATGCCAATCGGCTGGCCACGTTCGTCCAGTACCGCCAGGGAGTTGAGGTTGGCCTGGCGGCGGAAGGCTTCCAGCACCTGCGCCGTGGCGGTGTGCTGGCCCACGGCAGGGTGTTCATTGAGCAGGGCGCTGAGGTCGCTGCCTTCATCGTTCAGCGCCACGTTGGCGTTGTCCGGCTTGGGCAGCATCAACCGCGCTTCCTGCGGCGGGTGTTCCTGGGGGCGGCAGAGCAGGTAGCCCTGCACAAGGTCTACGCCCATCTCTGTGAGCACCGCCAACTCTTCCGGTAACTCGATGCCTTCGGCGATGACCTGGGCGCGGGACGCCTTGGCGATTTGCAGGATAGAGCCGACAAACTCGCGCTTGAGGGCGTCCTGGTGAATGCCGTCGATAAAATGTCGATCGATCTTCACGTAGTCCGGGCGCAATTCCGACCACAGCCGCAGGCTGGAATAGCCGGCGCCCAGGTCGTCCAGGGCAATCGAAAACCCCATGGCGCGGTAATGATGCAGCGCGGTTTGCAACAGTTGAAAATCGTCGGTCGGAGTTTGCTCGGTCAGTTCGATCACCACCTGGCTGGGCGGAATGCCGAAGTCGCTGAGCAGTTGCAGGGTACGGCCGGGCTGGTGGGCGGTTTCCAGCAGGGATTCGGGTGAGACGTTGAGGAACAGTTTGCCCGGTAGTTTCTGGTCGCTGAAGCGCCGGCAGGCACTTTCCCGGCAGACCATCTCCAGCTCACTGAGGCGCCCGGCGTGACGGGCCACGGAGAACAGTGCGACAGGGGAGTGCAGCGGGCTGTTGGACGGGCCGCGGCTGAGGGCTTCGTAGCCGACGACGCGCCGTTCGGACAGGGAAATGATCGGTTGGAACAGACTGTGCAAACTGCCTTGAGCCAGGATTGAGCCCAATGCATACAGCTGTTCGGTCATGGTCATGATTTTCTCGGGTCGAAAAAAAAGGACCTGCTTTGGCAGGTCCTTCATTTCACGACAGAATGATGTCTATTTGATGACACTCCGGAGAGCGTTCACATTAAATTGCCATCATTTACTGCTTGGCCACCGTCTTACTGATTTTCAAGTAATCCAGCAGGATGCGTCCTGTCTCACTCAGGTAAGCATCATCTTCCGGCTTGGTTTTATCCGGCTCGGCAGCGATCGCGTCTTCGTCTTCTTTCTTCAGTTCCTTGAGTGGAGCTTCGCCTTTGGCCTTACGGCGAGCGTTCTCCAGCACCAGTTGCTGATTCTCGATGTCGGTGTGCTGCGCACGACGGTCGGCTTCATTCAGGCTGACGGTTTTCTCTTCCATCAACTTCTTGGCCAAGGCCAGTTTGTCGCGGATAAAGATGAACTCGGCATCCTTGGCGGAGCGGGTTTCGTGATCAGTTTTCAACTGGGCCACGTACGGTTTGAACGGGTCCACTGCTGGCTTGATCGCAGGACGGATGGTGTCCCACGGCATGGCCTCGGGCAGGGCGCTCTCGCCGATTTCCTTGGTGTCGATGATCGACGGGAAATCGATATCCGGCAGTACACCTTGATGCTGGGTGCTCTGCCCGGAAACCCGGTAGAACTTGGCCAGGGTCAGTTTCAGCTCGCCATGGTTCAGCGGCTGGATGGTCTGCACGGTGCCTTTACCGAAGGTCTGGCCGCCGATGATCAACGCGCGGTGGTAGTCCTGCATCGCGCCGGCGAAAATCTCCGAAGCGGACGCCGAGAGGCGGTTGACCAGCAACGCCATCGGCCCTTTGTAGAAGGCACCCGGGTTCTCGTCTTCCAGCACGTCAACACGGCCGTCAGCATTACGCACCAGCACGGTCGGACCCTTGTCGATAAACAGACTGGTCAGCTCGGTGGCTTCCTGCAGGGAACCGCCGCCGTTGTTGCGCAGGTCGATGACCACGCCGTCGACTTTGTCTTTCTGCAGTTCCGTCAGGATTTTCTTAACGTCACGTGTGGTGCTCTTGTAGTCCGGATCACCGGCGCGGAACGCCTTGAAGTCCAGATAGAACGCCGGGATTACAATCACGCCCAGCTTGTAGTCCTTGCCATCCTGCTTGAGATTGAGGATTTGCTTTTGGACGGCCTGGTCTTCGAGTTTCACCGCTTCACGGGTGATGGACACGATCTTGCTGGTCTGGTCGTTCGGGGCGTTGGTGTGCGGAATCACTTCCAGGCGCACCACGCTGCCTTTCGGCCCACGGATCAGCTTGACCACTTCGTCCAGGCGCCAGCCGACCACGTCGACCATCTCTTTGTCGGCCTGGGCCACACCGATGATCTTGTCGGCCGGAGCGACCTGCTTGGTCTTGTCCGCCGGACCTGCCGGCACCAGACGCACGATTTTCACCTGGTCGTTATCGCTTTGCAGAACGGCACCGATGCCCTCCAGCGACAGACTCATGTTGATATCGAAATTTTCCGCGTTATCTGGAGACAGATAATTGGTGTGCGGGTCGTAGGACATTGCGAAGGTGTTGATGTAGGCCTGGAAGATATCTTCGGCACGGGTCTGGTCCAGACGTGCCAGCTGATTCTTGTAGCGCTTGGTCAACAGCTCTTGAATGGCCTTCGGCTCTTTGCCGGCGATCTTCAAGCGCAGGACTTCATCCTTGACGCGCTTGCGCCACAGGTCGTCCAGCTCGGCTTCGGTGGTCAGCCAAGGAGCGTCCTTGCGGTCAACCAGCAAGGTCTCTTTCTTGGTGAAGTCGAACTTGTCGACGCCCTTGTCCAGCTCACCGATGGCGAAGTCCAGACGCGCTTTGACGCGGTCCAGGTAGCGCTTGTAGATGGTGAAGCCGGGCTGCAGGTCACCGCTCTTGAGGAAGTCGTCGAACTGCGTCTTCCACTTGTCGAACTCGGTGATGTCGCTGGCCAGGAAATAGCTGCGCGAGGGATCCAACAGCTTGAGGTAGCTGTCGTAGATGATCACCGAGCGAGCGTCGTCCAGCGGCGGCTTGCTGTAGTGATGGCGCTTGAGCAACTCAACGACGTTAAGGCTGGCAATCACCTCATCGCGATCAGGCTGAAGGTTGTCCCAGCTGTTGGCTGCGAACGTATTGCTCGATAGCGGCAAAAGGCCGATACCAATAAAAAGAGCGAGGGCGGTGCTGGGGAACAAATGCTTCATGCTGATTCGACGCGGGGGCAATTGATAACGCATATTAGGCCGTCTTTGAAGTCGCCGGTTCCATATGGGCCGGTCGCATAATGCAAAAAGCCCGGCGCTACAGCAACGGGCTCAGTCCAGACTCACTATGGAGGCACTGTGAAAGCATTGCAAGGCGTTGAAGGTCATGTGGAGTGGCAAGAAGAGCCGAGTCCTACATGCGATGTAGGCCAAGTACGCATCCGCGTGGCGGCTGCGGGCCTGAATCGGGCCGATTTATTACAGCGTTCGGGGCTCTATCCGCCGCCTCCCGGTGCCAGCCAGGTGCTGGGCCTGGAGTGTTCCGGGGTGATCAGCGAGGTCGGCGCTGGTTCGTCGTGGCAAGTGGGTGATCGGGTTTGCGCCTTGCTGGCTGGCGGCGGGATGGCTGAAGAAGTGGTGGTGGATGCGCGTCACGTGCTGCCGGTGCCGGAGGGCGTGTCCCTGGTGGAAGCGGCGGCGTTGCCTGAGGTGTACAGCACGGCGTGGCTGAATTTGTTCCAGTTGGCGGGCCTCAAGCCCGGCGAGAAAGTGTTGCTGCATGCCGGCGCCAGTGGCGTGGGCTCGGCGGCGATTCAGCTGTGCAAGGCATTTGGCAGCCCGTGCTGGGTCAGTGTCGGCTCGGCAGATCGCCTGGCGTATTGTGAAGCGCTGGGTGCCCAGGGGGGTGTGGTACGTACTGACGGCATCGAGGGGCTGAGTGATTTCGGACCGTTCGATGTGATTCTTGACCCGGTGGGCGGCGATTACGCGGCGCTGAACCTCAAGCTGGCGGCTCGTGATGGTCGTTGGGTGTTGATTGGGTTGATGGGCGGGCGTGAGGCGCAGATCGACCTGGCGCAGGTATTGGCCAAGCGTGTGCAAGTGTTGGGTTCGACGTTGCGTAGCCGGGATGATCAGTTCAAGGCTGATCTGTTCAGTGATTTGAGCCAGCACGTATGGCCGCTGTTCGCCGAGGGCCGTTTGAGCCCGCAACTGGCCAAGACGTTTCCGATCAAGGACGCTGAGGCTGCGTTTGCGGAACTCGCGACCAATCAGATTTGCGGGAAACTGGTGTTGGTGATCGACGAAAGTCTGGCCTGATTTCAAATGTGCCATGTGGGTTGGGGCAGGTTCTTGTTTGGGTGTGTATATCCGTTGTTTGGGTGATGGCTGATATGGGTTCCGCCCTTACGGCGGGTCACTTTTGAAAGGAGCCCAAAAGTAACCAAAAGGCTCTTGCCCCACCACTCGGCACCT